>CAYOHT010000006.1:0-23296 GCA_964403815.1 uncultured Cocleimonas sp. | reverse complement strand
GAGAAGAGATAAATTAAACGATAGGCTCAGAAAAGCCCTTTATGGTAAAAGCCTAATGAGGTATTCTATTTTGGAAATCAAATTGCACTTGGTAGTTGAATTCACACCCCCCTACTTTTACATGATGGATATGAAAGCGCTATAAATATGATAACAGACTCTATTCTCACCTGCCCAGACTGTAGCTTTAAATATAAAGAAGAAATGCCAGAGAACACCTGCCAATTCAGCTATCGCTGTCCATCCTGCGAATCAATCATCAAAACAACAAAAGGCGAATGTTGCGTGTACTGCTGTTATGGTGATTATCCTTGCCCACAAGCACAATTAATCGGTTCTGCCTGTTGTAGCCCAGATTAACTTCTATACTCCATGTAATAGTTATCAAGAAAAGGAGCAAACCATGTCAGATAAACCCTTTGCAACCGGCCGATGCTTGTGCGGGAAAGTAAGCTACAGCATCGCAAGTGAACCCTTACGCATGGCGCAATGCCATTGTGATTATTGCCAACGCTCATCAGGAACAGGCCATATGTCTATTGCCTTTTTTCCAAAAGATGCTATCACGATTAAAGGCGAAACGAACTCACATACTACAGACTCTGATAATGAAGCTGAGATTACGCGCCATTTTTGTCCAGAATGCGGCAGTCGTTTATTTGGCACCAATAACACAATGACATCTATAATGGGTATAGCTGTGGGGTGTATTGACGACAATTCATGGTTTAAACCTGGGGCGATTGTGTATAACAAAAGAAAACCCGATTGGGACTTCATGGATGAAAGTTTACCAACGTTTGAGGCAATGCCCCCACCACCAAAATAAATCTGTTCGATATTTGCTCATAAATAAAAAATATATGGACATTTTTTTTATATGTACTACATTACATCAATGATGGGCTAACTATAATCATAGTTCATTGAAATAATACAATATTATTAATTTCCAGGAGTAACAAATGACTTTTTTTTTATGTAAGCTTTGGCCATATCTGGCTGGTGGCTTAATTGGCTGGCTTTTGGCTGGCTGGTTTGCACGTCGCTTAAAATATACAGAACGCGCTGTAGAAAAGCACATTGATAAAGTCGTAGACAACCCACAACACCTTGCATTGATCAGCAAGTTAGAGGCTGAGAATAAAAAGATCCCTGATCTTGTAACAAAAATTGCAAGTTTTAAAACCACTTCTCCTCAAACTAAAACCATCGAAAAAATGGTTGATAATCCTGATCATCTTGCACGTATTAAAAAGCTAGAAGCAGAAAATGATGAAATTGCAGGCTTACGAACACGCATCAAGTCATTTGAAAACCAAACTGCTAAAGTGGTCGAAACAACTACCGATAACCCTGAGCATGTTAAAAGAATTAGTGATTTAGAGAGTCAAATAGCTGACTTGAAACGTGGCCCTGCAATTGATCTAAAGGCGGCTAAAGCGGCTGGTCTTTCTATTAAGACGGATACTGATTTCAGCGTCATTGAGGGTATAGGCCCGAAGATTAATGACCTTATTCATGCGGGTGGCATTACATCATTTGCTGAATTAGCAAACTCTGACCCATCAAGAATACAAAAAATATTGGATGATGCAGGTTCAAGCTACACTATTGCTAACCCTGGTACATGGCCTGATCAGGCAAACCTTGCAGTTAATAACCGTTGGCCTGCACTAAAAGCCTTACAAGATGTTTTAGACGGAGGTGTCTATCCTGGTGGAAGCGCCAAAGCAAAAAGTGGATCTTCTGCTGCTGGTAGCAAAAGCTCTTCTGCAACAAAAAAGAAAGCCGTTAAAAAAGCACCACCCAAGCTAGACCTTGATGCTGCAAAAGCCGCAGGATTCAAAGTTAAGCAAAGTAATGGGCAAGATGACTTCACGCTTATCGAAGGTATTGGTCCAAAAATTAATGAGCTAATCCACAACGATGGTATTCATACCTTTACTGATCTCGCAAATACACACGTAGATGTTATTCAGAAGATATTGGATAACGCAGGTGCTCGTTACAAACTTGCAAAACCTGGTACGTGGCCTGCACAATCTGATATGGCTGCAAGCAATAAGTGGGATTCATTAAAAGCTTGGCAAGATGAACTGGACGGTGGAGAATAATCATGAGTAATAATAAAGAAGAATATATTTCATCACACTGGGCAGGCTTTCGTAGTTTATGGAAAATCGTTGCCATCATTTTATTCTTACTGCTGTTAATAATGTGGTTGTTTGGCTATGGGCCTAAGCTACCTATAGTAGGTTATGGTCCCAGTGGCAGTAAATGTGCAGTTGCGCCAACGATTGTTGAAAAAATAGTCACTGCGGCAGACACCATCGCGCCACGTTTAGGCATCAAAGGTTCATCAACCATACGTATGTTAGCCGGAGAGAGCTTTACAGATGAAGGCGTTATCGCTCAGGATAATATTGATAGCAAAGTAGATGTTAAAGTCACAGGTAAGGTTGATACCAACACGCCTGGCGAATATATGCTGACGTATACGGCAACTGATGCTGCTGGAAATACGACGACAGAAACACGTAAGGTTATTGTTGAAAAACCCGCTGGAGATGAAATAGCACCAAAGCTGAGCTTGATAGGTTCAGCGATGGAGAAAATTTCGGTTGGCGAAAACTTTGTGGATGCAGGTGCAACCTCAATGGATAACGAGGGCGGTAAAACGGAAGTGAAAGTCACCGGCAATGTTGATGTTAATAAGCCTGGAACATACACGCTGACTTACACATCAACTGATGCTGCTGGCAATATTTCTACCGTGAAGCGACAAATCATTGTAGAAGCACCATTAGCCATAGCTAAGTTATACTTTGAGCTTAATAGCTCGGAGTTTCCTGCGGATACTGAACTTTCATTATCAACCGTGATTTCTCATCTGAAGACGCATAGCGCATCTATGGCGATTATTTCCGGCTTCCATGACCCCAGTGGTAATAAAGCACATAATGAACAGTTAGCCTATGACAGAGCCATTGCTGTTCGTGATTTATTGCAACAATCTGGCATTAAACCTGATCGAATCGAGCTTAAAAAGCCAGAACAGACTACCGGTACAGGCGACCCAAAAGAAGCACGTAGAGTAGAAGTTAGAGTTAGTAAATAATACGTTTCTATGTTTTAGTGTATATTGTAGTTACTAAAAAGGGAGTGTTTGGAAACAAGCACTCCCTTTTTTATCCTGCTGTAAACTTCAACTGAAGGCATTATGTATATAACTAGAGATGTTTTATCTATATAAAGTCATAAGTTTTTCAAACTTCTGTTCGTTTACTTGTCATACATACAACGTTATTTTATAAACAATAAAAGATAATTATATGAAAAAGATTGCTCGCTTCGTATTTACACGTTCATTTTGGGTTGCCTCAGTGTTTTCCATTGCTCTCTCCTCCACAGTATTCGCTAAAAACTCTTCGGTTCACGATAGCTTAGCAAAAGCAACCAACACACGATCTAGTAACGCTTATGCTTTTGAAAAATGTCGAGCCTTACAAGCTAAACCTTTTGACGATAATATTAAGAAGAAAAAAGCTATTATTATAGGTGATAGCCAAGGTTGTGACTTTCTCAATAGCGCACTTGAAAATGGGTATTTAAGAAACTACCAAATTCAGTTTCGCTTTATCCCTTACCCTTGCCAAACGGTTCCAGGTGAATATATTTCTAGCTATATAAAACCCAAACATAGAGCCTTTTGTACAAAAAAAGGACGAACAGACAGTCTTGAGCTAGCCAAAAAACAAGTACAGCAAGCCGATGTACTGATCTTTGCATCACTTTGGAAGCCCGAAGTTGCACAAAAACTACCAAAAATTATTCATTATTTAAAAAGCAAAAAACAACAAAAACTGATCGTTGTAGGTAATAAGTTTTTTGGAAAACCAGCCATCAATAACTATTTCCACATGAGTAATCAAGAACTTCGTTCAATAAGAAATGATGTGGGAACACAATCGATGGAAGTTAATTCTATCCTCGAACAGAAAACACAGGGGAAAATAGCCTTTGTAGATCCACATAAGTTAGTCTGCGGTAATTCAACGAGCTGCCCAATTTTCACCCAAAACTTAAAGCTAATTTCATACGATGGCAGACACCTTACCAAGGCAGGTGCGCGTTATATGGGTAGGATCATGTTCCAAAATTCAGTACTAGGTAGAATTTAAATAATATATAGCCACACACCCCCCTAGTTTTACATGATGTAAGACTAGGGGGGTGTGTATTACAATAATATTTATCTAAATACCGCCATAAATAACAAGAGTAAACTCAGTGTTGCAGAACTTGGTAAATACTCAGCCCAAAAGCACTGAGTGATAAAATTAATGCAAGTTTTCTAACCGCTTTCTTCACCATGTTTTTTTTGTACCCGCATTTTTAGTAGCTTGCTTATCAAGCAATACCCAATTGCCCTTAATCAGCCCTTCAATTGGTTGAAAACGCGTTTTATAATTCATCTTACGGCAATCTTTAATCCAGAACCCAGGATAAACATACTCAAGACTCTGTTTATTAGCGTACTCGATTTGCCACAACACGGCATAAACACCCAAGCCTCGGCGGTTACCTTCCACAGGGTCAAAAAACGTATAAACCGCTGAAAACCCTGATTTAATGGCATCAACAACGGCGACACCGATGAGTTTTTCATTTGCATAAAACTCAATAAATTGAATATCGCACCAATCAGCAACAAGGAATTTCTCTACCCCTTCATAGTCTTTGCTTTCGTGACGACTAGCAAGGTACTGCTGATAAAGTGGTAAATACTCATCACGAAAACCATCATGATTCACTTTTACTACTAGGTCTTTATTCAGATTCCAATTGCGTTTTTGGCTACGACTACGCTTAAACTCTGCGACAGGAATACGCGTTGTTACACACTCTTCACAGGTATGACAATAAGGGCGATAGACTTGTTCCCCACTACGGCGAAAACCATTCTTAATAAGGTAGTCATAGACCTCTGGTGTCATCTCATAATCAGGATCAACCACTGCATTGCGCGCAATCAACCCAGGCAGATAAGAGCACGGGTGCATTCCTGTTGGAAATATTTTAAGTGGATGATCTAATTTCATAGTAGATTTAACATTTTTGACATCTCAATAATGATGCCTTTCAAATATGCTTTCAACAAACGCTTACTCATCACATGAACCTTCAGAACAAGCGGCTTCCTTTAGTCCTTCTGCATCAATAATCTGTAGTGTACCCTTTGACTCCTGAATGAAACCTTTACGCTTCCAGCCAGAAAAGAAACGGCTGACTGTTTCAATAGTTAAGCCCAGCAAAGAACCAATTTCTGCTCGAGATAATGGCAAACTTACCCACCGATCATTAAGCATTTTATTCAAGGCTGATTTATTATCTGATTGGCTTAAGTTTAAAATGAAGCTCGCCAATTTTTCAGACGCTTTTTTTGCACCTAGCTCTAAAACCATATTTTCTGTTTGACGCAAGATTTTAACAAAGCGCGACATTATTGATGCATCTACTTCTCTATGGTTTTGGCGTAATGTCGTTAAATTTTTCAACGGCAAACGACACACTTCTGCATCGGTCAACGCTGTGGCAGTATGATTATAATTCTCATAACCAAAACCATCCATACCAAACAAATCACCTGCTACTAAAATACGTACAATTTGTACACGTCCATCAGGTAAACTTTTTGTGATCTTGATTAAGCCTTTTCGTAAGGTATATGCACTTTCAGAACTATCCTCATTCTGCCTAAAGATGGATTCTCCAGATTCAAATGTTATGACAGATGTATGGAAGTCTTTAATCGTTTCTTCTAAGGTTGCTTCTGGTATATCAGAAAAAATACTGCGATTTCGTACGGGACATGTTAAACAATGCCCTTTACACTTAATATGTGACACAGAAATAATACCGAACTAAATTGATTCGTACTATTCTAACAAATTAGATTATTAATCGACAGATTAATTAATGGTCATTTCAAAAAATAGTTTGTGCTAAATATATCGTGCGAAGATATAACAATAAAATCTCGGGGAATAATATAATGATACACCGCATCATTAAGATGGCCATCATCTTACAAATAGGACTTTTGGGAATAACAAACAGTCACGCGAAAGAAAACTTTAGGGATAGTGCTTTTTCGTTTGATTTAGTCAATGCCGCGTTAGAACGCTTATCACACACGGTAAAGTACGATGGTTCCTACCTAGAAATTCCCTTTCCTTGGGGTGATGTACCTAACAATATAGGCGTATGTACCGATGTAGTCATACGCTCTTACCGCAAACTAGGTATTGATTTACAAGAACGTGTTAATGCCGACATGTCGGTGAGTTTCAATCAATACCCAAACCTAGCAAAGTGGAATCGAATAGCACCTGACACCAATATTGATCACCGCAGAGTTTTAAATTTACGTGTATTCTTTACACGTAATGGTTCTGCAAAACCCATTACAAACAATGCTAATGATTATTGGCCAGGTGATTTAGTAACATGGGATATTATGCCTGGTATGCCTCACATCGGCATCATCACACACAAGGCCAGTAACGATAAAAAAAGGCCACTCATTGTTCATAATATGGGAAAAGGTCCTAAGCTTGAAGATATTTTATTTACCATGAAAATTACAGGTCATTACCGTTATCGTCCTAATAAGTAATTTACCGAAACCTTTCACTCTACAGCCAAAAGCACACCCCCCCACTTTTACAGTATGTATTAATTACAAGCTGAACATCTCATTAAGCTTTGGTTAATTATAAAAGTGGTATATATGCTTTTATAATCTACTATAAAAAATCATCGGGGAAAACATGAGGGTAAGGTTTCACAATCATCCTCTACTACAGTCATTGTTTTTATCAGCAATAGTCTGTTTTAGTATACTGGTTCAACAGCCTGTAAACGCGGGTGTATTAAGTATTCCACTGCAACGCTCTATTGCCACACAACCTATCACCACACTGGAAGTTATGGCTATTGTAAAGACGTTGTTTAGCGGTCGTGTGCTTTCTATTAAGAAATTTTCAAGTTACAGCAACCCAGATTGTCACTATGTGAAAGTTCTTGAAGATAAGGGGGAGTTTCAAATGCTCAGAGTCGGCTGTTTTACAGATAAAGTTGCACAGAGCAAACCTTAAATACTTTATATATTTCTAAGCAATATTATTGCCCTATAAATAATACTTTCACAATTCATAATCAGCGGTTACTATTAGTCCGCTGGGCTAATAAGAATTTTATTCTAAATTACTAATCTAAAACATATAAATGGGGTCTCTTATGAGAGTACTGGTTGTCGAAGACGATACGGATATCCGCGAACAACTCATCGAATCATTACAAAAGGAAGGCTATGTTGTTGATGCCGCCGCCGATGGTTCACAAGGCTTATATTATGCACTTGAATACCCTATCGATCTTGCTATTGTCGACTTAGGGCTACCTGAAGTTTCGGGTTTAGACATCATTAGACAGCTTCGCGAAAAAGGTCATGACTACCCTGTTATTGTCCTTACTGCTCGAACACGCTGGCAAAATCGTGTTGAAGGCCTTGAGGCCGGCGCGGATGATTACGTTGATAAACCATTTCACCAAGAAGAATTACTCGCGCGAATGCGCGCCTTACTTCGCCGCACAGGTCGTTGGTCGCAATCAGAGTTCTCCTGTGGCCCTATTCGACTCAATACATCAGAGCAACGTGTGTTACTAAATGATGAAGAAGTCACTCTGACAGCTTATGAATATAAAGTAATCGAGCATTTAATGATGCATGCGGGTGAAGTGATTTCAAAAACTGACTTAACCGAAAGCATGTACGATGATGACTCTGATCGTGACAGTAATGTTATTGAAGTATTTATTCGTCGTTTAAGAATGAAACTCGACCCTAATGGTGACGTGAATCCTATTGAAACACTGCGTGGACGCGGTTATCGCTTTACTTTAGAGCGCAACACCTAATATCTTCACCCTCTAACGTCACTAAAATATGTAGCAAGCCAATATGAACTCACTTCGTAGTCGCCAGTTTTTAAGTGCCTTAGCCATTATTGGTCTTGGCATTATACTCTTAGGAAGTGTGTTGTATTACGTTACACAACACAAAATGCTGGAAGATGAAAAAACATCCCTAAGCGAAACAGGTCTTGAACTGCTCGGTTATGTGGATTCAAAAGAAGGCAAGTTTACAATTGATAGCCATGCTAAGAATGATTTTCTCGCTTTTTTGATAAAACATGACTTTAGCAAATTAAGCTCCGAGAAGTTTGCCTACATTCAACACACAAAAACGCGCAATATTGTCTGGCACAGCCAATACCCATTTAACGACATCAGTGAAAGCCGTTTCACTAAAGACAAAGAAAAAGTCTTTACCACTTTTTTGCTTGATATGCCGCCTGAAATCGAAGGTGTTGAGATTCTCAATCCTAAAGATACGCAAGGTAGAAATATTTCCAAGCTTGATGGCGCTGAAAACTATATTGTTTATGCTCGTGGCTTTAGCTACAAGCCTCACGGTGACTACCAATTAATACTTGCCAAGTCTGCTGTCACTCTGCAAAAAGGTCGTGATGAAATTATTCGTAATATCTTCATTTTATTCTTAATCACAACCATACTGGTTTTGATCTCTCAGCTTGTCAGTAGCTACCTAGTTATCACACCCATCAAAGGTTTTGAAAAAGAGATAGTTGAAATAGAATCAGGTGAAAAACAATTAATTAGTGAAACCTACCCTACTGAGCTAGCGGCTGTAAAAAGCGCGGTAAATGCGCTCATCAACGCAGAGAAAGGACAAAAGCAGCGCTATCGTGATGCCCTTGATGATTTGGCACACAGCCTTAAAACACCCTTATCCGTCTTACAAAGCACCGCCGACAAAAGCAACAACGAAACCATCAGAACACAAGTACAGCGCATGGACGATATTATCGCCTACCAGCTAAGACGTGCAGTGGTTAGCGAGCATGGAACAATCATCAAGCAGCAAGCTGTTCGCCCTGTTTTGTATCGCCTAAAAGATTCACTCTTAAAAGTGTACCGAGAAAAGCCTTTTGAATTCGTGATCAATGTTGATGAATTTGCGAAGTGTAGAATGGAAGAAGACGACATGATGGAAGTCTTCGGCAACCTTATCAATAACTCCTGTCGCTTCTGTGAAAAAATTGTAGAAATTACTGCCACACAAAACGGCGATATTTTGATTGTTGATATTGACGACGACGGTATGGGCTTCCCTGACCAAAACCCATCAGAGCTATTACAACGTGGCATACGCGCAGATAGTCAATCAGAAGGACAAGGCATTGGCTTAGCCGTTAGCACAGAGATTGTGCAGGCGATTGGCGGAAAGATTGAACTGTTAGTGTCGCCACATGTTGGTGCTAGGGTCCGCTTGCATTTGCCTATGTAATATTATGGACATAATATTACAAAAAAGCACACCCCCTAGTTTTACATGATGTTTTCGTATCACAATAAACATCATGTAAAACTAGGGGGGTGTGCTTTAGACATTACTATAATTCCTATTAATGTTTATTTACCCCAACATTGATCCGCTTTTGAAGCTGTTCCATAGTCTGTAGCAGTACGACCTTTGGCTTGTTTTCTACCCACATTATCAATCTTAAACCCAGTACATGTTTCATCATTATCTTGGGCTGAATCTGAAGGTGGTTCTGCAGTAATTTCATACGTTGTACAAGCAGGATTAGTCCCTGTATTACAATTAGCTGATGATATAGCGCTAACCGTAATATCATAGTAGCCATCTTCTGAGTCCATCGTATTAGCCGTAAAACCAAGTTGCGTTAGCGAGTTAGCATAACTTAGATTTTGCGCAAAATAGCTTTCTTGTAACTGTGCAAACCTCAATAATTCTTTCTTAGCATCGACTCTTCGACTCTTCTCAATATAATTTTGATAAGAAGGTAACGCGATTGCGGCAAGAATAGCCATAATCGCAACAACTATCATTAGCTCGATCAAAGTAAAGCCTTTTTGATTTTTTTTGTTTTTCATAATTAACCTTTAAATTATTTTTTATATTATATTTATACTCTACTGGACTTTATTGCTCTTTATCTAACCAATAAACCCTTGGCAATGTTTTTCTTACAGGGATTGGCTTTGATGTATAGGTAGTACTACCTGCTTTCGAGGGACCTTTACCAGCATGGATAGAATAGGTTCTAGCACATTCGCTGGTTGTACACGCTCCACCATTAGCATCACCAAAGTCACCGTAGATTATTTGTGGTGTTTCCAATATCTCTCCACCTGTTACCGATACATGGGTATCCGTGGTATCCGCTGTACCACTATCAAGATCAAGCACCGCATCTCCTGTCAATAAGTCCAAAGCATAAAGACGAGCTTGTGTATTATTATTCAAGCTACACACGTTATTGTTGTAGTTATTAACCGTTACCTCGTTAATAACAAGACTGGTAAATAAAACCTTATTTTGGAAGGTTAAAGCAGAAGATAGAACTTTTTCGCCTGTTGATGAAACATTCAACGGAATTTTCCAGCCCTTTTTATTCGCTGAAACAATGTTTATTGAAGAACCTGCATTCTCAAGGTCAGCCAATGTGATTATGGCTGGCGTTGTTGTTGGTCTTCTAAAGACATCTTTATCACGAATAACAAAGAAGTAATTCTCTACCGTTGTATTTAAAACATCTGGGCGTGAACCACTACCAATAGCAACCGTAAGTGCATATTTTCCTTTTTCCTTTAAAAATGCCACATCAGGCTCAGTGAAGAACTTTCGATCATCAGCACCGTTCGTGGTACTGCCATCACCTAATTGTGCTAAGTGAGTAAGCTTTGACTTACTCATATCGTATCGCTCAGCGCCTGTTCCACCTAAATCAGCACGCCACAAGTTTCCACCTGTATCACCGAAATAGAGTCGATCTATCGATCCATTTCTATCCACATCTACCGTACGAACTTTTGCAGGCACAGCAAAGGAAACCGAGGGAGAGGACACAGTCATATCGGAATTCCAAATATGATCACCTGTTAATGCATCAATGATAAAGACTTCTGAGGCTTTAACGCCATTAGCAGACTCACCATTATGATCATCGACATAACCACCACCAAAGACTAATACAGGCTCTGGTGTTCCGGTATCTGTACCATTCTTCTCATACCTTAACTTTGCAAATGAAGGTTCAGACCATGTAAAACCTAATTTAGAGAATTTAGGATCTGAAGATGAGTCAACCTTCCACGCTAGTGTTGGCGCACCTGTCATAGTGTCATTTAATTTAAGCGCATAGTAACTGCCCCCACCTCGGCGTAAGCCAAAGTAAAGATAAGCATCTTCACCACTATCTTTAACACCATTTTTATTTGTATCATCCAACCAAAGCTTCATTGGGCCATCAACACCATAAACATGTTCCGTAGACGGATTGTTTTCATATTGAAGTTTAATATTCTTCAATAGTTCGCTTGGCATAAAAGCAAAGAGTTCTACGCCAGTATCTGCATCAATAGCATGTAAATAACCTTCATTAGTTCCCACAAACAATACACTTTTGTTAGATGGATATGACAACTGAAGTGGCTTACTATGGATAATATCACCCATATGATGCCTTGGTGTTCCGTCTGCTTTTTCACCACGAATGTATTTAATGTAACGGTGACGATCTAGCGCAGCTGGGGCATTTAGTAATGCATCCGTTACAGCAGTATTAGTTACCTTCAACTCATGAGCAGTGCCTAAAAGCACATTAGAACCGCCAACCCCTGCATCGGTATATATTCTTCTGCTCGCAGGTGTAGGGATTTTATGCGCTGCACCACCACTGGTAATC
Source organism: uncultured Cocleimonas sp. (assembly GCA_964403815.1). GTDB lineage: Bacteria > Pseudomonadota > Gammaproteobacteria > Thiotrichales > Thiotrichaceae > Cocleimonas. The sequence goes on along the minus strand of CAYOHT010000006.1, from coordinate 11,432 downwards.
GGTCCGCCAAGTTGTGGGCCTAGCCATAAATCTTGTACATCGGCTTTCAATAAACCTTGATCATCCGTCGCTTCTACCGATACTCCCGATTTCTCACCATATAGCTTGCCATTTTTTAGCTCATATTTTTTCAAGTTGCCAGGCCATGCAACACCGATTCCACGATCAAACATAGGCACATAGACATACTTCCCATGTGTTAACTGTGTTGAAGTGTTAACGGTATACGTTGGAGCACTGAATGTTCTTTCTCTTTTTGCTATAGCTAAAATAGCTTGTTTAAATGCAACAGCTAACTCTGCACGATTATTGGCATTAACAAAATCACCATTACCCGCTAGGGCAAGCGCTTCCATATAAGCTGACTCAGGCGAGCCCGGTGGCAAAGCTAAACCTACAGTGAAGGTTCTAACAGGCTGGTCACCATCAACACTGCTTTGGTCTTCTGATGCTAAGTAACTTGCTAGTTCAGGACCGCAACGCCTATTATCAGACCCCGCACTACAGCCGTTTGCATAATCTACGGCAGGAGTAGTTATCATTGGAGTAATTAAACCAGCACTGGTATTTGCAGTGGGCGCCCCATCTGATAACAAAACAATTCCATTAGCAGGACACTTCTCTGTAATCGGTGTTTGATAAGTCGCATTACCAACCACTTGATCACGTGGACCTGGGCAACGTGTACATGCCTCTACTTGAACATCACACTGATAGTCATCTACATCATCACAAGCGGTTCTCATTTCTTTACATTTAATTTCAGTACCATTCTGTACTCTTGTTGTGTTCCCTTCTAAATCAGTCGTATAAGTATACGTTGGTCTCAGTTCACAAGATTCCCAAGTAGGATGTGCTGTTGTACATGAAGCAATGGTTGTATGTGACGACTCACAAGTAAGGCTGCGACTAGAAAGATAATTTGAACAGTTTGTACCTAAGCCACACGTACCACCTAGAGTTGAAGCACGACATCTGTTTGGTTCTGCAGTACAATTATTGCCTGTATCCGTTGCACTCCAACGACGCTCTGTTCGCATTCCACAAGCTTGTGTCGCACCACAAGAGCCTCTTGAACAAGCAATACGATTATATCCAGGCGCGTTTGGGTTACTCACACAAGCCGGTGTTACAGATACATTCTGTAACTCACCTATGTAGGTTGAAGGATGTGCCGCATTGATATTATCAGCGGTTTGTCTTCCCCAAAAAACATCCCCCCCTTTAAAATAAAGTGCTGCTTCATAAAGTGCATCTACGATAGGAGTACTACCACCCGCATCCCAGATTGTAGAATCAGATGATAAAAGGCTTAGGTACTCTCGAGTATTTGTGGTTGCACCTACTGCAGGCATAAAACTAATACCTTTGTGCGTAAAGACTGTATTTGTATCTAAGACACCTTGAGGATTAATCCCAGTAACAGGCGCAACTGGGTAAGTAATACCATGTGCTCTTCCTGCTCCTCGATCATTCTGTGCCGCACCGGAGAAGACAGACAGGCCGATATTTATATCTTCAAAATCCGTATCATTAACTATATCCTGAAAAGCACCTTGTAATTCACTTAAACGAGATGGAACCCCAGGAGCTAAAGGTGGCACATTACCAGCGGCATCCCAAGTCATACTGCCTGACAAATCCATAACAAATAAAACATTGGTTTTAATCGGCACTGACTGACTAATAATATCAATATCATCAGCCATGGTTGCCGCTGACAGTGTCATCAATAATAGAGATGTTAATATTTTTTGAGTTAGTTTATACATTATCTTTACCTAATTTTAATTTTTTATCTATTACTAGATTTATCTTTAATTCTGATTTTCTATTCGTTACTTTTAATTCGTTAATACACACATTTACTATGGTGATGGTAAATATATTGCACGTCCTTCTGTGTGCTTAGCATTGGCTGCTGTTGCCGCTAAGTTTGTTTGAATATTAACTTCATACATATCACACTTGATACTTGATGAACTTGCCATGCCACTAACGATAGGACAATCAAACTCGCCAATAGAACTAACCGTACCTTTTGAATTCATTTTGCCACCACCTGTGACTACTTCTGCGGGTAGCTGTGCACTTATATCTAAATCTAACGGGCTAGCGATAGCGGCAGCTTTTATATTATTTTGATCCTTTCCTGTCATTGATCTAGCGATAGCTGACTCTGCACCTTGATAAACCAGCATCGAAGACATACTATTTCCTGCTACCTGAGTACCAATAGAAGAGCGACTAACCGCAGACACTCCTATTATAGTCACCACAAGCAACATAATTAATGCCACGATCAATACAACACCCTGCTGCTTTTTAGGAGCTTTAACTGTAGTTTGTAGTTTTTGAGTAACTTGAATGTTTTTCATATTATTCTCTATTTTAATCATTTTTAAACCATCTATAACGTATTACGAATACGAACAGTGGTCGTAAAAACAGCACGTTGGAATCTGTCATCGGGTGCGGTGTATGATTGATCCAATAAGGTATACGTTATTTGTTCACTTTGAGCTTTTACCACTTTGTCTGAACGAACCAATATAGCGACTTGTATACTCATCACGCTATTCCAAAAACCACCTACATTTGTTGCATTCACATATTTATCGACACGACCATCATCTGTTGTATCAAGACCATACAAAAACTGCATATTTTCAATGCCATCGGCAATAACTTGAACACTATTATCTCTTGATCCTGCACAACGTAATTCACCGCCTTCTAAGTAAAAAGCATTATAAATTCGTGTCGCAACCGAAGGTATGCCTGCCGCTGCTCCTGCAGGGCTTGCTTGACATGCAACAGGTAACTGTCCACCCGAACAGTCCGTAAACACTCTGTTATCAGCGTTGTTCATGACGGTGATTGCATCACCTGCAGCATTATCTTGTGTGATTCTAGTAGAAAATATTCCAGTGCTTTCAACACTATTTCCAGTACCACATGCTGCTGAAACGACTTGTGTATCATTCGTTATAAAAGGAGGATTTAGTATCCCTGCATTAACAGGTGTGTAACCTGTATGTTCTAAAACACCTGATAAAACTTCTAACGCTAGACGACCATTGTCTTCTAACATGCTAAATTCATCTCGCGTATTACTACTTTTTTTACTAGATAGATATGAAGTAGCAATACCTGTTAATAAAAACAAACCTATTAACATGGCAATCAGTAATTCAATTAGCGATAAGCCTGTTTGCTTTTTCTGCACTTTATTATTTATATTGTTATTCATGGCGCGGCAATCCTTGTAGTCAAAATTAGAGAGTCACGAGTGACTGCTTCCTTACCTAGCGCACTTTCGTCCCACTCCACCCTTACTCTCACATCACCATCGGTACAAACTGACGCAGCACCAGCCACTGCGGGTGCACCTGCACAGGTAACCTCCAGTGAGCCATTCATTAATATTCCAATATCGCCTGCAGCTACCGTACTAACACCTCCTGTTCGTGGTGTGTTTCCAAAGCCACAAATAAGGTTATGCAAGTCTGCTGTTGCGATGTTTAATGCAGTACAGGTGCCTGCCGCACAGTTTGGCGCCGCGGTTGTACAGTCAAATGCAGTAGTATTAGTAGCGACTAAATAGTTACTATCAATCACACCTTTATGATTTGCTCGCATACGCTCTGTTAAATTTTGAACCACACCCATTGCATGACTTTTCATCGTGGACTGCTGAGTGCCTTTCATACTCACAATTTGTAAGCTGGCAACACCTAAAAGACCTGTTGATAAAATTAATGCTGCAATCATAACTTCCAGAAGACTGAAGCCTGCTTGCTTTTTTAAGCGAGTATGGGGCAAATCATTTTCTGATAAGCCTGCTGATTTTAGAAATACATTTTTCACGAAGAATCTCAATATTATTTTTATTAAAGTTAATGATTTATGACTTATACTAAATGACTCAATTAAAGTCGCTTAACACAAACACCAAATCAGTTGATTTTCAGTTTAATTGTATAAGTTTGTTTCTAACTCATCTATTTTTTATAATCAAAGTCAGAACCACTAGCCCTATTCTACATTTTCTTAACATCTTTTATCCATTCCACAGATAAGTGGTACACTCGCCAAGATAAATGGACAGTTATTGACCAATCCAACAAAGATAACTATAGAGGTACTAGCTTTCCAAGCATTTTAAGTTGCTTTCTATTCTCATGATATTGTGGATCACAATCCTCAACCAAGTCCCAGAATTTGGCAGAATGGTTCATTTCAATGGTATGACATAGTTCATGAATCATTACATATTTCACTACATGTTCTGGCATTAAAAGTAGCTTGCTATTCAGGCTAATATTTTTATTTGATGCGCAACTCCCCCATCGTGTTTTTTGAGATCGAATACTTATTTTATTGAAATGAAAGCCATGTTCCTCAGCTAAAGCTTCAAGCATTTCAGGAAATATTTTTTTAGCTTTTAGCCTGCACCATTTATTAAGTAGTTTTTTAGTATCAACCCAATCACCTGTAGCGGCTCTTATTTCTAGTGTATTAGAGGATATTTGTTCTAATTTAACATCATGTAAAAGTGGGGGGGTGTGCTTTGTATAAATAATATCCCAATGTTCATCGAGTAGCTTTAAGTCTAATGATTCTGGAAATTCATTGTTTTGTGCAATAGGTATAGCTTTGATGGTTTTAGCAATCCAATGTGACTTCGTTTGAATAAAACCATGCGCGTGTTTTGCTGCAACCCCTCGTGGTAGCACAACGCTTACTTCACCCAATGCGGAAATCTTTATACGTACATATTTTGCGCGCTTTGATTTAACCAGCTTATATGGATGACGTTGTTGATCAGGTAATTGAAGCCAATGTATGTCACTCATTTTTTAATGATTCATATTCACCTAAAAATAACACCTGAAGATCATCAATTACCTCGGGCGCTTTTCTGCCTTGAATCATATGTGATGTCATAAGGTTGGAAATGGGGTGCAGTATCGTTTCTTTGTCCACCATAGGATAGGTTGCACTTAGACGTTTTATCGCTTTAATAACACTCTCTTCTTCGGGCCTAGGTATATCAACAGGCTCACTCGCTACAACATCTGCAGGCTGGTCATCAAGGTTGGAACTGTCTGCGCGTGTTTGTAAAAACTCACCAAATGCTAGCAATGTTTCTTGATTGTTCAGATCAAGTGACTTGAATATTTTTATTATCTGGCGTTCTTTTTTATTTGCCTGAGCGGGCATTATGGGAAGCATGACACTCGTACCAATTTTTATATTAAGAGTAATTTACAGGCTTACAAGCATTGTGTCACATAGTATTAGAAAATAAATAGGGCTTCCAAATGGAAGCCCTATTTTCTGCATTGATTAATGGTTAATCAATCAACTTGCTTTACAATAACTACGAGCAAACTCCAATAGCTCTTCCATCGTGCGCACTCTAAACTTTTGACGTTGGCGTACAAATGAGAACTCACGGCTTAAAGGCGGATCAAGTGGGATTGTTTTTAACATTCCTAACTTTATCTCTTTGCTGACACTCACACTTGAGAGTATTGATATTCCCATACCCGCTTCTATAGCACCTTTTACGGCTTCTGGACTACCTAGCTCTAAACAAGCTTTAAGCGCATGCTTACCTAACCCTTGAGATTTTAGATATTCAACGATTACTTCACGCGTTCCCGAACCTTCTTCACGGCAAATAAAAGGATAGTTCAGCACCTTCTTAACATTGATCGTTTTTTCATTGGCTAATGCATGATCCGCAGGAACAACAGCAACCAAGTCATCTTTACGACAAACTTCAACCAGTAAGTTCTTATTGGTTACAGGACCTTCAACAATACCCAAATCAATTACATTATTCTCAACCATCGAGACAATGCCTTCGGTATTAGAAACACGTAGCCTCAACAATACCTCAGGGTTCTTCTGGTTAAAGTCACCCAGTAATGCAGGTAACATATATTCTGAGATGGTTGTTGATGCACCTAGGGTTAATGAACCGCTGATATTACCCGTGATTTCATGTACTGCATTTTCCATTTCTGAGTACTTCTCAAAAATAACTTCTGCATACTCAAAGGTCACATGCCCTGCTTCGGTTAAACTCACACGGTTATGTGCACGATCAAACAATCTGGTATCAAATTGCTCTTCTAATTGACGTATTTGAAACGTCACGGCAGGTTGTGTCATGTGTAATACTTCGGCTGCTTTTGTAAAGCTTAAAAGCCGAGCAACTGCATGAAATACCTGTAGTCTTCTATCAGACATTTTAATTCTCCTAATTTTTTATAAGTTTCATCTAAAACGCTCAGATGAAACCGTGACTCGCATATTTAAATCTTATCTATATATATCATTAATGGAAATTTGTAAGACTTTTGGTAAGACCCTACACTTTATACTCATAGTTTATATTTATAGATCCACTTCTTGTAGTAACAAAGTATTTGTTACCGTATCCTTCTTATAATTATTTTCTATGGTGATATTTGCTCTCTATGTATTTTTATTATTTAACACCTTCATTTTTACTTTTATTCTCCATCTTTTCTTTATTAATCAGCTTATTTGGTTGATTTCCAGGGATGAGCGGATCATCGTCATCCATTAAAATACGAAACGCCGCACCATCAAGATCGTCATACTGCCCACTCTTTACCGTCAAAACAAATGCTATGACAACTATTAGCATGACCAGTACTCCAAGCAAAATAGTCATTGTTAAAGCATCCACAATCTAACCTCTTTTATTTAGATCAGTATATTAGAATTAATCTAAATTCAGTTTAAGTAACAATTATGAAATTTCATAGTAATCATTATATTTGTGTCTATTTATCATGCATATTCTTCAATTTTAAACCGCATTCTATAAATTGACATATAATACCGAGAATAGTTACAAATCATTTTGGATAAAAACAAGGAGTCACAATAAATGTCGCAAGCCATCCACCCTCTTTCAAAAGAGTTTGCCGCACAAGCCAACATCAATGCTAAACAATACACTGCAATGTACCAACAGTCTATTGAAGACCCAGAAGCATTTTGGGCAGAACAAGCTAATAAATATGTTGAATGGTTTAAGCCTTGGAATAAAGTAACAGATTGGAGCTTTGATCAAAAAGATTTACACATCAAATGGTTTGAAGGGGCGAAGCTGAATGTTTCTTACAATTGCTTAGACAAGCATTTAGAAACACGTGGTGATCAAACGGCTATTATTTGGGAAGGTGACAATCCTGAAGAAGACAAGCACATCACTTACAAAGAGCTACACGCCGAAGTTTGCCAATTTGCCAATGTACTAAAAGCGCGCGGCGTTAAAAAAGGAGATCGTGTATCCCTTTATATGCCAATGATTCCAGAAGCGGCAGTAGCCATGTTGGCTTGTACGCGTATCGGCGCAGTGCATTCGATTGTATTTGGTGGCTTTTCGCCTGATGCATTAAAAAGCCGTATTTTAGATTCAGACTGTCAGGTCGTTATCACCGCAGACCAATCTATGCGCGGTGGTAAAAAAGTCCCACTTAAAACCAACGCAGATAAAGCTTTGGAAGGTTGCCCCAATGTACACACCTGTGTTGTCGTTAAGCGTGGTGGCGACGCAGTAGAATGGACAGAAGGACGCGATATTTGGTACGGTGATGAAGTGTCTAATGCTAGCACTGAATGTGCTGCCGAAGAAATGGATGCAGAAGATCCATTATTCATTCTCTACACTTCAGGCTCAACAGGCACACCTAAAGGCGTGCTTCACACAACCGGCGGATACCTTGTGCAAGCAGCGATGACGCATAAACTGGTTTTTGATTATAAAGATGGCGAAGTCTATTGGTGTACGGCAGATGTTGGCTGGGTAACAGGTCATACTTATATTGTTTATGGCCCATTAACCAATGGTGCGACTACCTTGATGTTTGAAGGCATCCCCACCTACCCTGATGCTTCGCGTTTCTGGCAAGTAATCGACAAACATAAAGTTGCTACTTTTTACACAGCCCCTACTGCAATCCGCGCATTAATGGCGGCAGGGGATGAACCTGTTAATACAACATCGCGTGAATCTTTACGATTGCTTGGCACGGTTGGCGAGCCTATCAATCCTGAAGCTTGGGAATGGTATAACAATGTTGTCGGCAACGATAAATGCCCAATTGTGGATACATGGTGGCAAACCGAAACAGGCGCACATTTAATGACACCGCTACCGGGTGTTCATACATTAAAGCCTGGTTCTGCGATGGCGCCTTTCTTTGGTTGTGATCCTGTTTTACTAGATGATGAAGGTAATGAAATCACAGGCAACCCTGCTGCGGGTAACTTGGCGATGAAACAACCATGGCCTTCCATGATGCGTACATTGTACGGAAACCATGAACGCTTCTATGAAACTTATTTCTCCATGTTCAAAGGCTATTACTTCACCGGCGACGGCGCACGTCGTGATGAAGATGGTGATTACTGGATTACTGGGCGTGTGGATGATGTGCTTAATATTTCAGGTCATCGCCTTGGCACTGCAGAAATCGAATCAGGGCTTGTGCTACACCCAAAAGTTGCCGAGGCCGCGGTTGTGGGTTATCCGCATGAAATTACAGGTCAAGGCATCTACGCTTATGTAACGCTCATGACAGGCGAGACTGGCACGGATGAACTTAAAGCGGACTTGGTTGCATTGGTGAGAAAAGAGATTGGTCCGATTGCCAAAGTGAACATTATTCAATGGGCGCCTGGCTTACCCAAAACACGTTCTGGAAAAATCATGCGCCGTATTCTGCGTAAGATTGCTGCCAATGAAGTGGATGAAATGGGCGACACATCAACGCTTGCTGACCCTTCGGTGGTTGAAGATTTGATCGATAATCGTGAAAACAAATAGATAGATATTACACAAAAGCACACCCCCCCACTTTTACATGATGTTTCTGTTTATAAAAAAACATCATGTAAAAGTGGGGGGGTGTGCTTTATAACTTATCAGAGCGACTAAAAGAATTTCTGAAGCTCTACCTGTAAATAGTCATCTTTCTTAAAGGCATCTAAAGGATCATTTTTATCCACATCGGTAAAAACCTGTGCTTCAATATTTAGTTTAAAACCACGTCCAATACGACGGCTCGCTTCTATCCGAAAACTTTTCGAGTGGTTATCTAAATCAACAAATGCTCCTGCGAGCATCTCACTGCTATTTTCATCATTCAGCGCAAAACGTGCGCCTACAAACAAATCATTCTGAAACGCTACTCCAGGTTTTTCACCACGAGAATCATGGTGATATTCTGCTAATAAACCAATTTCTGAACCCGACTCAAATGCGGGCAAGGTATGCTCAACTCCGCCCACTATTGCCGTGTAGTCTTTGATGCTGTTGTCATTAAAATTACGGTTAATGGTTTCTAATTTGTAAATAGTAGACTCGCCAGTGTATTGCAGGTCTATTCCCATTTGAGAAATCAGCGGATAATGCGGCGCTAATCCTACCGGCGCACCGCCTTGGATGATTGGTTTAAAAATAGGGTCTCGCGAGGTTCCATCAAAATAATGAAAACCGACATCGAACTCATCAAAAGTTTCTGTCCAGCGTACTGCATAGTCGATATGTTTTTCTTTGCTTTTTGATTCAAATGTCGTTGCTTTTGTATCTACTACTAAAGGCGTGCGAAAACGTCCTTTTTTACCTACGAATGTACGCTCCCGAAAATACGGTAATACAAATAAATCCAACGAGCCATTATCGGTCAGGCGACTAATGCGCGCCATGGGTTGACCAAGCTTATCTTCGCCATCTAGCCCTTCAACACCATCGGTTTGATTGATAATATCAACCAAGTGCTGTGATTCGGTAACGCCCCAGTAGACCTTGCTGATGCCTACCTGAAAATCCCAATCGCCTTTGCTAGAGACAATATCTAACTGACGAATATCACCGTGGGTACGTTCTTTATCTTGTTCATCCCAGCGATAGAAAGGGCTAAAGGTAAACTTTGTGCGATCATCATTCCACGTTTTTTTATACTCAGGATTAACGCTTATTGATACACCGCCGTTCTTTTGTTGATTAGGAAATTCTCCCTCGCTATTAAAGTAGCGCCCTTCCAAAGCAATATTGCCTGATACTTCTGCCTGTACAGAAAAACTCGACAATACCAGCACCGAACCTAAAACAACATGTAAAAGTGGGGGGGTGTGCTTCCCTTTAACAATGTGCTTTAAAATATTCATTTTCATAGCCATCTCCTGACGCTATTTTTATACGTTTGGTAATCCTCACCAAACTTGTCTGTAAGTACCCTTTCTTCTGGCTTGATCTGCATCTCCGTAATCGCCCAATAGAATAATGGCAATACTAAAAATGGCGTTAGGCTACCTAACCAAATGGCATACCCCGTAAGAATTATTAACAAGCCCACATACATTGGATTACGCGAATACTTATACAAACCATTCACAACCAAGCCTGTGGTTTTTTCAGGCTTCATAGGGTTGGGTGTTGTTCGCTTTTTTAAAAACAAAAATAAAGACCAAAGATCAAACGAGCCTGCTACGACAATGACCGCAATGCCGATTTTATTCCAAGGTGATTCAATAAAATGCGTAACAGGAATGTATTTATTCAACAGCCACATCAAAAGCCCGATACTCAAAGCATAAACAGGAGGTGGTATTTTTAATTCAAGTGATTTCATAATCGTATTGTCCCTATTTTGATTTTACGGATGCCTCTAAAGCTTCCATTGCCCATTTTTGCATTAATTTCTCATCATCAAATAATTCTTCAGGAGCTGAATACCACTTTTTCACAATGACCGTTTTATCTTTTTTGTCATAACTAAAAGGTCTCATATCTTTGTCTTCATATTTTGGACGCGTTTCATCATCCACTACAAAGTACAAAACATCCCCTAAAACAACGCCAAATTGTGTATCTGATCCAAAATAGCTTGACCGAAATGCCACACCGCCAAAATATTTCTTAGTCGTGAGTTCAGGAAACCCGCCGAGCAGTTCTTTTATATACTCAACATATTCGGCGGATGCTCCCATGCTGTCTAGTTTCTAACGCGCTAAAGATTTCTTATTGAAATCACGCGACGTCAGACCTGTTTTAAACTTATAATTTGACCATTGTAGCGTGGTGCTTTTACCTGTTTGATGATTCACCATGCTCATCGAAGCAGGTCGCCAGTACTTACCCAGAAACTTCTTAAAGCCAGTTGCTTGCAATGTTTTTAATAACGCTTTTTTACGGTCGTAATACATCACTTTTATAGGGCGGTAGCCGACCTTATCAATCCATGTGACTTGTTTGGTGTAACCAGAGTGTTTGTACGCAGGCGTACGTTCAATCACATGACAGGTCATGCCACCACCGCAAGGTTCTTCACGTAAAAATTTGTATTTGTATTTTTCAACATCTTGCGAACCTAAATCTT
>CAYOHT010000005.1:16100-23912 GCA_964403815.1 uncultured Cocleimonas sp. | reverse complement strand
ATCTCGACTGCTTAAATCTTGCGCAAGTATATCATCTATTTTATTAGGTGTCCCTGTGGGTGCTTGTTCCAAGGCGTTTTCTATGACAAGTGGTATTGATGTAAAGCTAATCTGTTTATTTAGAAAGGCTTCTACCGCTATTTCATTCGCTGCATTCAGTGCAATGGTGGCGTATCCGCCGAGTCGATGTGCATCATAAGCTAACTGTAAACAGCGATACCGTTCAAAATCTGGCTTTTCAAAATCAAGGCGTGCCACTTCGAAAATATCTAACTGCGCAACACCTGAATCAATCCTGTCTGGATAACCAAGCGCATAGGCGATTGGGGTTCGCATATCAGGATTACCCAGTTGCGCCAGTACCGAACCATCGGTATACGAAACCATTGAGTGAATCATACTTTGCGGATGTATCACAACTTGAATTTGATCTTCTAGCACATCAAACAGCCAACAAGCTTCGATAACTTCCAAGCCTTTATTCATCATGGTTGCAGAATCAACGGATATTTTTTGCCCCATTACCCAGTTTGGATGCGCTACTGCCTGCTCGGGTGTTACATCACACAATGTATCTATATCACGAGCTCGAAAAGGCCCACCAGATGCTGTTAGTAGAATCTTTGTTACCCCTGCTTTGTGCTGTTGTCCATCAACAAGCGCAGGCATAGATTGAAAAATAGCATTGTGCTCGCTATCTATGGGTAATAACTCAGCGCCTTTGTCGCGATTATCATGGATGGCATCCATAAATAACTTGCCTGACATTACCAGCGATTCTTTATTGGCAAGCATCACGCGCTTACCTGCTTTTGCCGCCGCCAAGTTTGGTAGTAAACCTGCCGCACCAACGATTGCCGCCATCACATAATCAACTTCTGGTAATGCTGCAATGTCTTCTAAAGCCTGCTTGCCAGATAATACCTTGGTAACACACCCCCCCACTTTTAGGGCATGTTCTAATTGTTCTGCCGCATCTTCTTCTACCATCACCGCATATTGAGGGTTTACCGCAAGGCATTGTTGAGCAAGCTTCTCAACATTATTATTGGCAGAAAGTGCAACTACATGATAGTCATTCGGATGGCGCGCTATTACATCTAAGGTGTTAACACCAATCGTACCTGTCGCACCTAATATACAAATGCCTTTTGACTTGCCATCCGTCATACGGGCACGGCACCCCAAAAGATACCTAGCGTAAATAAGGGCAAAGTAGCGATTAACCCATCGACACGATCTAAAATTCCGCCATGACCAGGTAAAATATTGCCCGAATCTTTCATTCCTGCTTCCCGCTTGATTAAGCTTTCAAACAAATCACCCGCAACAGACATAAAGGCAACTGCTAGTGATAACAGAACAAAGTAGAAAAAGTCCACCGCTGGCAAACCGAAAAACCATGCGCCTAAAATAGACCAAACAAACGCGCCTGCCACACCGCCGAACATACCTTCTCGCGTTTTACCCGGGCTCAGCTCAGGTGCTAGCTTATTCTTACCAAACGCTTTACCTGTAAAGTACGCACCGCTATCCGTAATCGCGACCAAAAAAATCAAATACAAAACAAGTAAAGGATGATGTTGATGCAATGTGATTAAAGCAATCCACGCGGGAACAAGCACCAAAAATGCCGCAAGACGCAATAACCATGGATTATTCTTGTAAAAATACGAGCCTTGCTCATAAATTGCCAGCAGCACCAAAACAGCAGTCCACCAAAATACACCCGCGACAATAAAAACCCAGCGTAAATCTTTTATCAGATAAGCAATAAGCGCCGTGCCTAACAAAGCAACCACAAACAAGCCACGATTATAGCCATCAAAACCAACCAGCTTGCCCCACTCCCAACCACCAATACTAACAAAAACGATTAAAGCTGCTACGGCAAATACAGTATTCGGTAACAACAACACGCCCAGCAATACGGCAATAATGAGTACTGCGCCTGTGATAACACGTTGTTTAAGAGCAGAGTCCATTATGGTTTTCCTATTTTGATTGTGCGGCTTTGTCCGCGACGACCTGTTCGCTGGTTTTGCCAAACCGGCGTTGGCGCGAAGCGTAATCCGCGATGGCTTTGTTTAATTCATCTTTATCAAAGTCTGGCCACAAAACATCGGTAAAGTACAACTCTGTATACGCCATCTGCCAGATTAAGAAATTACTGATGCGTTTATCCCCTCCTGTTCTAATAAATAAATCAGGATCAGGTAAACCAGCGGTTGTTAGATGAGATGAAATATCATCCTCGTTGATTAAATCGGCATCCATTTCACCCGATGCTACTTTTTTTGCTAAGGACTTTACTGCCTGAGTAGCATCCCAGCGCCCGCCATAATTAGCGGCGACAATAAGTCGTAGCCCATCACAATGCGCCGTAAGTTCTTCAACTTGTTTAATTTTAATTTGCAACTTTTCAGAAAAAAAACTGAGATCGCCAATTATTTGAAGCTTCACATTATTGCGTGCCATAGATTTTGCTTCGCGGTCTAACGCGAGCATAAACAGACTCATTAAGCTTTTAATTTCTTCTTTGGGGCGCTTCCAATTTTCACTACTAAATGCAAATAGTGTCAAACACTCAACATTCAAAGCACCACACGCTTTTACAATTTCACGAACTGCTTCAACGCCTTTTTTGTGACCCATGAAGCGAGGACGATTCTTTGCCCTAGCCCAGCGACCATTACCATCCAATACAATGGCGATATGGCGTGGAATGTTCTGTTCAGTATCCATAATGGGAAATTTATTTAGATGAGCTCTAAACTTTCATCAAGTCCGTTTCTTTAACCTCTATAAGCTCGTCTATAGTTTTCACATGAGCATCGGTCAGTTTTTGAATTTCATCTTGCGCGTTGTGTTCATCATCTTCTGAAATTTCTTTTTCTTTTTCAAGTGATTTGAAATCAGAATTAGCATCGCGGCGAATATTACGAATCGCCACTTTGCAATTCTCACCTTCGTGCTTGACAACTTTAACCAAGTCACGACGACGCTCTTCGGTGAGTTGTGGCATAGGAATACGAATAACAGTTCCCGCAGAATTTGGATTCAAACCCAAATCAGAATTCATAATAGCTTTTTCAATCGCTTGAACCAATGGGGCTTCCCACGGTGTAACGGTCAAAGTTCTTGCGTCTTCAACACCAATACTCGCCACTTGGCTAAGCGGTGTTTGCGCGCCGTAATAATCCACAGTGATATGCTCTAACAAGCTAGGGTGCGCGCGACCTGTACGAACTTTTGCTAGTTCTACTTTAAGTGATTCGATACTTTTATCCATACGAATACCCGCATCTTTCTTTATTTCATTTATCATCTGTGTTCCACCTTCTCTTAGAACTTAATCTTAATAGCTATATTAGTATTTTTCGTGCAAAAAAAAATATGCTTTTTTGCATTTAGAGGCGTGTTTACAAAACTAAAAGCACACCCCCCTACTTTTATATGACGTTTACATTTTTGCTTGAACAATCGTTCCTGTTGATTTATCACCACCTACAATCTTTGCCAATGCACCTTCTTCAAACATATCAAACACGCACAAAGGCATATTATTCTCACGACATAATACCATCGCAGTCAAATCCATAACACCTAGTTCTTTTGCGATAGCTTCATTGAAACCCAAAGTCTCATAACGCACGGCATCAGGATTCTTTTTAGGATCAGAATCATAGACACCATCAACCATGGTGGCTTTTAAAATTAGGTCGGCCTCAATCTCGATAGAGCGCAAACTCGCGGCTGTATCCGTTGTGAAATAAGGATTACCCGTGCCCGCGGCAAAGATAACAACCTCGCCTTGAGATAAATATTCTCTGGCACGATGAGCAGAAAACTCTTCACCCAACTGATCAATTTTTAAGGCCGACATCACACGACATTTTTTGCCCTGTTTTTTAATCGCATCCTGCATCGCAAGCGCATTCATCACTGTTGCCAACATCCCCATTTGGTCCGCACTAACACGATCAATGCCACCCTGCGCTAGGCCTGCGCCACGAAAAATATTACCACCACCAATCACCAAGCCAATTTCTGTGCCGGCATTTAACTGCTTAACAATTTCAGTTGCTGTTTTTGCCAAGACTTCAGAATCAATGCCAAAATTGCCTTGTCCCATCAGCGCTTCGCCACTGAGTTTTAGTAATATTCTTTTATAATTTGTAGACATGCTGATATTAGCCTCTGATCTAATCTAAATTTTGCATAGATTACACAAAAAAAAGCGAGGTTGCTATTGCAACCGTCAATCTTTCTTCTAACAAGACCTTATTCTACGATAACTTAAGATTACTTGATCAGAGACGCTTTTGGGATGATTTTTTTATGATAATAATATTAATCACCAATCCACTTAAAACCAATGCTGTCGCAATCAGTTTCCACAGTGGCATCGGCTCATCTAATAAAAGACTAGAGGCGGCCATACCCGAGATAGGAATAAGTAGCGCCCATGGTGTTACTGTGGCGGCGCTGTAACGGCTGAGTAGAAAATTCCATAATCCATAACCAATCAATGTATTGCCTATAGTTTGCCAGAGTACGACATAAACGCTGGTCATACTTGCCGACTGTAGGCTGGTTTTAATCAAATCCCAACCTTCAAAATAAAGCGACATTATCGCCAGCACAGGTACGACGAACAGTGATGAGTATGCCAAGAACGCAATAATATCGACCTTGCCTGCCTTTTTTACAACCATATTTCCCATCGCCCAACTCATTGCCGCTAATAACGCTAGCGCTAAGCCAAAGAGCGTTGTTTGTCCGCCCGTTTTACTTGCGATGAGTGCGACGCCTGAAAAGCTAATGATTAAAGCGAGCCATTGCATCGGCGTGACCAATTCTTTAAAAAAGAAAATAGCAAAAACAATACTAAAGAAAACCTGTGTTTGTAGGACTAAGGATGCAACCCCAGGTGATATATCGTTTTGCATTGCGTAAAACAAAATACCAAACTGCCCAAAGCCTATGAATAAACCATAGGCGGCTATCAACCACCAGCTTGCTTTAGGCTTGGGAAAGAAAAATATCAGCGGGAATACCACCAAGAAGAACCGGATAGTGGCAAATAAAAAGGGCGGTAATTCATTCAAGCCATACTTGATGAACACAAAGTTTGTGCCCAAAATAATGGTGACAATAAGAGCCAATGTTGATGTTTTTTTTCATGGTTGTTAGCTGTTATAACAAAGCACACCCCCCCACTTTTACATGATGATTCTTATAAACCAGAACATCATGTAAAAGTGGGGGGGTGTGCTTACTAATATGTTATAAAATTTAAATGGCTTATATTTTTTCTATTCTGTCCGCACCCTTCGACTCCGCTCAGGAAACTGCCTCGTGCCAGAAATAACATAAGCAGCTCCCTGAGCGGAGTCGAAGGGTGCGGTGAAGCACTCAAAAATTCACTTATGGCTATATAATCATGCATAAATAGGCAAGCCTAATAAGTTTAATTTTAGCACTTAGAAGGGCTTTTAAATATTGTTTACTTCCTTTTCTTCTTCCCGTACTTAAACGCCGCGTTACGCTCAGCTCGGTTTTTATATTCCGAATTTGATAAAAAGTTTTCTTCTTCTAATTCCATTTTTACTTTCACATAAAGGTTTCGCAGAGCGCGCACGGGTAAGTTTTCATATTCGCCCCTGCGCAGCGAGCGATGCAAAACAATATCGCCATAGCGAATGCGCCGTAGACGGCTGACCACTACATCTTGAGACTCCCAAAGCCTTCGAACTTCGCGGTTTTTCCCTTCATTAAGCACCACGTGATACCAGCTATTTGCGCCTTCGCCACCTTCAAACTTTATGCGGGTGAATTTCGCCATGCCATCTTCTAGTTCAACGCCAGTGGTTAATCTGTCGATCATCTCATCGGTGACTTTACCCAAAATGCGCGAGGCGTATTCGCGTTCTATTTCGTAAGATGGATGCATCAAGCGGTTAGCTAATTCGCCATCCGTTGTGAAAAGCAGCAAACCGTCGGTATTAATATCTAGCCTGCCAACTTGTATCCAGCGACCACTGCTGAGGCTGGGTAGATGATCAAATACAGTTGGGCGACCTTCAGGGTCGTTGCGTGAACAAATTTCCCCCACCTTTTTGTGATACAGCAAAACCTGTGGCTTAGCTTTTAGTTTGGACGCAAGCTTGATGACTTTGCCGCGTATGGTGATTTTATCATTCTCATCAACCGCTTGTCCTGTGATTGCGACAACACCGTTTACGGTGATGTCACCTGCATTTACCCAGCGTTCAATCTCACGACGAGAGCCGTAAC
The DNA here is from genome assembly GCA_964403815.1 of uncultured Cocleimonas sp. Lineage (GTDB taxonomy): Bacteria > Pseudomonadota > Gammaproteobacteria > Thiotrichales > Thiotrichaceae > Cocleimonas. Next base: position 17,612 of record CAYOHT010000005.1, on the reverse strand, counting down.
CTGCGCGAGCTAGTATTTTTTGAATTCTTTCTGCCATTGTTTTTAATACTTAGATTAATATTAACTTAAATCATACAGAAGACCGCGCCAAGGGTATAGACTTGTGCTATATAACAATGACGCTTAGTCGTTTAAATCTAAGGAGAAGAAAATGGTAGTACAAAAAAAAGTAGCAGAAGAAAAACCAATCTCAAAAGTAGAAGCAAAAAAACTATTGGTTGATCTTACAGATTCTAAAAAGGTAATGAATTCTAAAACCTTTACAAAAGGAAGTGAGCTACTAAAAATAAGCAATGCAGCAGAAGAATACCCATATTCAAAAAAGATGAATTCCAAAGATTACGAACGTGAAAAGCGTTTGTTGCAAATTGAATTACTAAAAGTCCAAAAATGGTTAAAAGATGAAAATAAAAAAATAGTCACCATTTTTGAAGGTCGTGATGCCGCAGGCAAGGGTGGAACCATTAAACGTTTTACCGAACACTTAAACCCTCGTATCGCGAGAGTTGTAGCATTAGAGAAGCCAACAGAACGTGAGCTAGGCGAGTGGTATTTCCAGCGATATGTGGATCATCTGCCTACCAAAGGTGAAATGATTTTATTTGACCGTTCGTGGTATAACCGTGCGGGTGTTGAGATTGTTATGGGCTTTTGTTCTAAACATCAGCACTTAGAATATATGCGTCAAGCGCCAGTATTTGAACGTATGCTGGTCAATTCTGAAACAATACTGTTTAAATACTGGTTCTCGGTAACTAGGCAAGAGCAATTACGTCGTTTTCACTCGCGCAAGCATGATCTTGTTAAACAGTGGAAACTCAGCCCGATTGATGTGGAATCCTTAGATAAGTGGGAGGATTACACCGCGGCGCGTGAATCAATGTTCTTTAATACCGATACAGCAGATGCACCTTGGATTGTAATTAAATCGGATGATAAAAAGCGTGCGCGCTTGGCTTGTATGCGCCACTTTTTGCATAACTTGGATTATAATAATAAGGATACCTCGGTTATCTATCAACCTGATGAATTAGTATGTGGGTCTGTTGCTAATATGTATCCTGATGAAGCTAAGGCTTAAGTAACTCTTGGGCCCAATACATAGCGAAGAAGAAGTTCACAGCAATCGCCGAGACATTCATAATCTTCGCAATTTACTCCCCTATCTAACGCTTACAAAGGACGCGCAATATTTGCATTAGTTTGTTTGGTGCTATCCAAATGGGCGAATGTTTCTGTGCCTTTGGTGCTGAGAGAAATCATTGATCACTTTGAAGGTAAGCAAGAGCAGCTTTTAGCAATCCCAATCGCATTGGTATTGGCTTACGGTGCTTTCCGTTTGCTCAGCTCATTATTTAACGAACTGCGAGATTCAGTATTTGCGCGGGTGCGTTTTCATGCCATGCGTGAGCTTTCCAATAAAGTGATGAGGCATCTACACCAATTATCTTTGCGCTTTCATTTGGAGCGTAAAACAGGCGCGATAAGCCGAGATATTGAACGTGGTTCGCG
>CAYOHT010000005.1:0-16000 GCA_964403815.1 uncultured Cocleimonas sp. | reverse complement strand
TTCATTTGGAGCGTAAAACAGGCGCGATAAGCCGAGATATTGAACGTGGTTCGCGCTCTATTGGCTCGCTGATGAGCGCGGACTTAAGCTATCAGGTGGAGAAAAACAACGCGTAGCCATAGCGCGAACCATTCTAAAGAACCCATCTATTTTGATCTTTGATGAAGCAACCTCATCACTAGACAGCACCACCGAGCAAGCCATACAAAAAACCTTGCGCGAGATTTCGTCCGATACTACAACATTGATCATTGCGCATCGCTTATCAACCATTGTGGAGGCAGATATTATTTTAGTGATGGAAGCGGGTAAGATTATCGAAAGAGGGTCGCATCAGGAGTTGCTGAAGAAGAAGGGTCGTTACTTGTCTATGTGGGAGTTGCAACAAGATAAATAAGAGTAGCATCATGTAAAAGTGGGGGGGTGTGCGTCTTATCCTCATACATTGACCGTTTAAGTCTTTGTCTCGCAGTATCAGCCGTTAGCGGTATAAGGGGTTTAATATTTCTTAAAGCTTGGTAATATTCTCCTCAGTCGCTAACGAGCAACTAACAAATTAAATAAAAACTCCAAATTTTATTGAAAGAAAGATAGGATACACCAGTTGTAATCAGGGATTGATTATGGCATCAAAGGTTTTAGGATCTTTGTTTGTCCTAAAGGACATTAACAACTGGGAGCCAAGGATGGCTCATTATTTTTAGAAAGCTACGGACTGGCTTCATCAAATACCTCTACAGATCTACAAGTCTGTAGGGGTATTTTTTTGCGTATTTTGTTTTTTAGACGTACTGTTTATATTTTTGAAAAACGATAGCGGAGTAAAATCGCCGCTTGCCATTTTGTATTCTGTTTCAAAAATGGTATTTGGCTCATCGTCTGTTTGGGCTTCTTTGTTGATAGCACCGTTGTTACCGTCACTTTCATCAACTTGGTTGTTGTTAACATGCTTGTCGCTAACAATGTTGTCAATAACCTCAATATGTTCGCCAGCATCGCTAGTCATTTCAACGTTTTCTATATAGTCATTAACATCATCAAGTGCTGCTGATTTTTCTTTAATATCAGTTTCAATATCTTTTAGCTCATCAAGCATCGACTTTGTTTCATCTACACGGCTACGAATATCAGTAAACATATCGTGGGTTGAATCCAGCGTGGTTGAGAGTTTCATTATTTTTGAATAATCAAGCAACTCTAAATTCTTTTGAGTTTGGGTATTAATATTGTGGCTTTGCTCTTCGTGACGACGCATAGTTTCGACGTGTTTACGACTTTCATCAATATTTGCCGTAAGCTCTTGGCGAGCTAAGTCAGCAACTTGAAATGTGCTGTCGAAGTGCTCATAAGCTTGCTCTTCATAAACGGTAAGCTCTTCTGTAAAACCCTTTAGCGATTTCTCTGCTACTTTCTGTTGTTTCTTTAGTAGCTTCAAAAGTTTATTAGATTCATTCAAGGTTTCCTCAAGGCTTTCAGCGACCTTTTCAGAAAGTGATGAGCTGTTACTAATAACCTCTTCTTGCTCTTTATGTTTGCCTAAAAAGTCTTGAAGTAAATCTTCTGAAGCCTCTTTCTGGCGTTGCATAGTTTCTATGCCATCATCAACTTTTGCTAGGTTCTCATCAAGCCCGCTTTGCACTTTGCCAATGACGCTGATGGTTTCGTGTAGTTGGTCATTCCAATAATCTTGGATGTCATTCATGCGTGTGCTGACATGATCAGATACTTCTTTTAGTTCTTTTTCGTGTTTTACAACTTTTTCGGTAACTTCTAATATTTTTTCATTGTGCTTGTCTGCAAGGTCAATCTTGCTTGTTAGTCGATTCGACTTGTCTTGCATGTCTTTAACAAGTTCGCTGGTTTCTTCTTCTTTTTCTCGAATACTTGCAGCAGCAGAAATCACATGGTCTTTTTCAACCTCTGCCTCTATACGCAATGCTTTAATTAATTTTTTCTCACGTCTGGCAGCCCAACGACCAAGAAATAACACTAAGACAGAAATAATTAATGCTGACGCAACAATACCTGCAACCACTAACTCAATAATATAAGTGAGTGGGCTGTTTGATGTTCCAGTATTGATTTTATTGCTAAGGGCACTTACAGTAGCCTGAGAAACTTCGTTAGTGCTTTCTACCGCTGGAGTATTTTGTAAATAACCTTGAAGCCCTTCTGCCATCGCATTAAACGAGAAAAAACTGATAGAAATCAGTAACATTAGTCTGGCGAATATTCTCATAGTATTTCCTTTCTTTACTATGCGCTGGTCAATAAAAATTGCGCGGGGCGATACGCTTTTTAGTATTATTCTTTGCATCTAATCAAATAGGGTTTGTGTTTACAGCTGTATAAGGAGTGTACAACAAAACCCTTGTTTGATTAATCATTTTGTAGACTATTTTAAACAAGGCTTTCGCACTTGTCTTTATCGGTGATTCAAAGGTGGTATTAGTGGGTTTTTTTTCGTAACATAACCCAATTATTTAAATACGAGAGAGTTCAAAATGGCTGGAGCAAGTCTGTTAACCCTGCTAGATGATATAGCGGTACTGTTAGATGATGTGGCGATTTTAACCAAAGTTGCGGCCAAAAAAACAGCAGGAGTATTAGGAGACGATCTCGCACTAAATGCTGAGCAAGTTTCAGGCGTACGAGCGGAGCGAGAGCTGCCTGTCGTATGGGCTGTTGCCAAAGGCTCTTTTCTCAATAAATTAATATTAGTGCCTGCCGCACTTGCGATTAGTGCTTTTATCCCTTGGTTGATAACACCACTATTAATGTTGGGAGGTGCTTTCTTATGCTATGAAGGCTTTGAGAAAGTAGCACATAAGTTTCTTCATCCTAAAGAAAGTATCGAAAAGGCTCGCGCAGAAAAGTTAAAAGCGGTTAGTGACCCCAGCGTTGATATGGTGGCTTTTGAGAAAACGAAAATTAAGGGCGCGATTCGGACGGACTTTATACTTTCTGCCGAAATCATTGTGATTGTATTGGGTACAGCCAAGGATGCCCCTTTTATGACACAAGTTCTTGTGGTTTCGTTGTTTGCTTTTCTCATCACCATCTTTGTTTATGGTCTTGTTGCCGCTATTGTGAGAATGGATGATGCAGGATTGCACCTACTAAAAAGCAAAGTAAAAGGTGGCTGGGGTAACTTCAAGCGCGCTATTGGCAAGGGCTTGTTAATTGTTGCGCCAAAGCTAATGAAGACACTTACGATTGTTGGGACTATCGCTATGTTTTTAGTTGGTGGCGGAATCCTGTTTCACGGCGTTCCAGGTGCTCATCATTGGTTAGAGTCTATCGAGAAAGCACTTCATCAGGTCGGTGGTGTTGGTGGCATATTAGCCGCCATCGCTCCAACCATAATCAATGGTTTGTTTGGGCTTTTGGCAGGCGGGTTACTTGTGTTGATTATTTCTTTTGGTTCAGGTATTTTCTCACGCATCAAAAGTAGCTGATGTGTGAAAATAGGTAACGACTATTCTTTAAGCTTAATGATAAGTTGCCCTTCCTCTACTTTGATATTGTCAACACCATCAGAAAAAGATTTCCAAAAACCTTCGTCACCACCAAATTCTTTAACGAGGTCTACATTTTTAAGGTTACCCAGCCAAGCATTTGGAATAGGCACACCCCAAACACTAACGCCTTTTAAAATAACGATTGGTCGTCCATTGGCGTAAGCAAGTTCTGCGCCTGCATTGGCTTTAAGTGTTTTTCCACCCAGAAATGGGAAATCAGGATCAAGCGGGATAATCATTCTCGCACTGGCTAGATTATCAGCGAGATCAATCGCCACTTTGTCGGCAAGATCAGTATTTTTTGCTAAGATCGCATTGAGTTCTTTTTCGCTAAAGGTAATTTCACGTTTAGCATTTACTTCACTATAAGGCTCTGGCTCAAGGGCGTTTACATTCGTTTCCGTTGCGTCGCTACCAGAGGCAGATGCTGCTGGCAACGTGGGCAGACCAAATTGCTTGAGTTTTTTATTGAGTGTTGATTCTTCTCGTTGGCTTAGCTCAACAGGTGTTAATTGCTTTGGGAAGAGGTAATAATTAATTACAAAGACGGTTGCGACAACCGAAATAATAACGGTAATCAGCATGATGCCTAATGTTCTCAGGCATCCTCCTTTTTTTGATTCTTTGTTTTCGCTTTCCGAATATTCCATATTAATGAGCTTCACATTTCCTTGGCGAATATCATACAGAATTTAAAGGTGAGACACGAATTTCGTTATGCGTTTAATGATCATACAATGCCTTGTAAAAGTGGGGGGGTGTGCTTACACTATCGATATGACCCTCGAAGTTAAAAACCTACAATGCATTCGTGGAGATCGTGAATTATTCACCGATCTTTCGTTTCAGTTGGATGCGAGCCAACTAATGATGCTAGAAGGACAAAATGGTAGCGGTAAAACGACGCTGTTACGTTCACTTTGTGGTTTGTACCTGCAAGATCAGGGCGAGATTCTTTGGGATGGCACTTCCATAAAAAAACAAGATGAAGACTATCGCCGAGAGTTGCTTTATCTGGGACATCTCAATGGCATAAAAGCGGATTTGACCGTGCTTGAAAACCTTCGCATAAATTCTGCCTTATCGGGTGAAGCCCCATCTACTGATGAGCTAATGCAGGCCTTGGATACAATAGGTTTGTACGCATTTGAAGATTTCCCTACGTCGCAATTATCCCAAGGGCAAAAACGCCGTGTGGCGCTGGCACGTTTATTAATCAGTAAGGCAAAGCTATGGATTTTAGATGAGCCTTTTGTCGCCTTGGATGTTGCAGCCGTAGAGTTGTTGCAATCTATTATTGCAAATCATGTAGATAATGGCGGTATGGTGATTTTAACCACGCACCAAGAAGTGCCGTTGACATCAGGCAAAATTAAGCGCTTATCATTATCTGATCCGCAGGCTAGTTTAAATGATTAATGCTTTTTGGGTTTTACTAAAGCGTGATTTATTACTTGCGCTACGCCGCCGCAGTGAAATATTCACGGTATTATTTTTCTTCTTGATTGTGATTAGTTTGTTTCCACTCGGCGTGGGCAGTGAAGATGCAACCTTAAAGAAGATAGCCCCAGGCGTAGTGTGGATTGCCGCGCTATTGGCATCAACCTTGGCGCTAGACCGCTTGTTTGCGAACGATTATATTGATGGAACATTGGAGCAATTAACCTTAGCACCACAATCATTATCGGTAATGGTATTGGCAAAAATCATCGCTCATTGGTTGCTGACAGGCTTACCTCTAGTTTTAATATCGCCTTTAGTTGGCTTGTTTTATCATCTGCCAATCAATACCATCGGCGTGATGATGTTGGTGTTATTGCTCGGCACGCCTGTACTAAGCATGATTGGTGCAATAGCCGCCGCATTAACGCTAGGGTTACGTGGCGGCGGTGTATTGGTGTCGTTGTTGGTGCTGCCTTTGTATATTCCTGTATTGGTATATGGTTCGGGGGCTATCTCCGCTAGTATGGTGGAAGGTTTGCCTATTCAGCCCTATTTGTTATTGCTCTCAGCATTTTTGTTGTTAGCGCTTATTTTCTCTTCGTGGGCAACCGCTGCCGCGTTGAAAATTTCATTGGAGTGAATATAAAACCTAATAAAGTGATAAATGTTAATGACAGCTCGAATCTTTTCATTAAAATGTGTTTAGTGAGATGATATTAATTAAGCACACCCCCCCACTTTTACATGATGTTTGTTGTAAGAGAAAACATCATGTAAAAGTGGGGGGGTGTGCTTTTAAAAGCATATATATAGAAAAGTATGAAAATAAATTGGTTTAAATATTCAGCCCCCATGAACTTCTACCCGCTCGCGGGTAAGTTAATCCCTTTGTTTTGGTTAGCAGCTATTGCCCTAATCGGCTTAGGCTTGTACTGGGGCTTTTTCAAAACAGCCGATGTTATGGCTAATGGTATGAAAGAGTATTACCGCATCATCTATGTACACGTTGCATCCGCTTGGATGGCGATGTGGCTTTACGCTGTGATGGTTGCATGGGCGATGATTGGCTTGATTTTTAATACACGATTATCTTTTATGATGGCATCCGCCACCGCGATTACGGGCACCATCATGACAGTAATTGCCCTCGTTACAGGCGCGATTTGGGGCAAAACAAGCTGGGGAACATGGTGGGACTGGGATCCAAAATTAACTACTTTCTTGATATTACTCTTTGTTTATATTGGCTATATCGCTTTACAATCAGCTATTGATGATACACGTCGATCTGATAAAGCCTCGGCATTGCTAGCCTTGGTTGGTTTGGCACTTGTACCCGTTATTTATTATGCGGCGAATTGTCCTGATCCAAATCAATGTGCATCGCTACATCAAGAGTCATCATTAAAGCGCGTTGAATCTAATATTCTTATTGGCATGTTAGTGACAACCCTAGGTTTCTGGATGTATAGTTTTGCGACGATACTAATGCGGGTAAGAAATATCATCCTTGAACGTGAACGAAATACAACCTGGGTGTCTAAGCTTGATGAGGTAAACCGATGAGCGAATTTTTCCACATGGGTGGCTTCGGTGCTTACATTTGGAGCGCTATGGGCGTAGCTTTATTCTTAATGTTGTTAGAGCCAATCATGTTAGTCATTAAAAGACGTTCTGTTTTGGCAAATATTAAACGTATTAAGCGTCTCGAAGAAAGACAGAATCGTAAGCACTAAAAGAGTTAGTTAAAAGGTATAAAAAAATGAAACCAAGAAACAAACGAATCATGTTTGTTCTGCTAGCGCTAGTGATGGTTGGTGCAGCATCAGCACTAATTAGCACTGCCATGAAGGGCAACCTAAATTATTTATATGCGCCTGAGCAAGTCTTAGCAGGCGAAGTGCCTGAGGGAACTGTTTTTCGACTGGGCGGTTTGGTGAAAAAAGACAGCTTAACACGTAGTGAAACAAAGCTAGAAGCGCGTTTTATTGTTACGGATAACCGAGGCAATGAAATTACCGTTGTTACCCATAATATATTGCCCGATCTTTTTCAAGAAGAGAAAAGTCAGGTTTCACGCGGAAAAATGAATGCTGAAGGTTTATTTATCGCCGAAGAAGTACTCGCAAAGCATGATTCAGAATACATGCCGGCAGAGCTAAAAGACGTGCTAGCCAAAGAACATACGCCCGCACCGTCAACGTAGATGGCTCGGAAAATAAGAATATTAACAAGAGTCAAAAAATATGATACCCGAGATAGGGCACTTTGCCTTAATACTTGCTTTATCAGTTACTATTATTCAGGGAATATTCCCATTATGGGGATCACTCACAGCTAAACCCCAATGGATTGCACTGGCCAAGCCCGCCGCCTATGGTCAGCTATTTTTTATGGTAATTTCGTTTGCCTGTTTGGTATATGCCTTTGTGGTCAACGATTTTTCGGTAAAGTACACCGCCAATAACTCGAATTCTCAAATGCCAACCATGTTTCGTGTGTCAGCCGTTTGGGGAGCGCACGAAGGGTCGCTATTACTTTGGGCGATGATTTTGTCAGGGTGGGGCGCTGCCGTTGCCTTTTTCAGCAAAGGCATTCCGCCTATTATGCTATCGCGTGTATTGAGTATTATGGGTTTGATCAGCGTGGGCTTCATGCTGTTTATAATCATCACTTCAAATCCCTTTGAGCGTTTATTACAAATCCCAGTAGATGGTAGGCAACTTAACCCGTTACTTCAAGATTTTGGTTTGATTATTCATCCTCCCATGCTTTATATGGGTTATGTAGGTTTGTCGGTTGCCTTTTCATTTGCGATGGCAGCAATGATTGGTGGTAAGCTTGATGCCGCATGGGTGCGCTGGGCAAGACCATGGACAAATATCGCATGGGTATTTTTAACATTAGGTATCGCGCTAGGTAGTTGGTGGGCGTATTACGAACTAGGCTGGGGCGGATGGTGGTTCTGGGATCCTGTAGAAAATGCCTCATTGATGCCATGGATTGTAGGTACTGCCTTGATACATTCATTGGCCGTAACAGAAAAACGCGCTACCTTTAAAACATGGACGATATTACTATCCATCCTAGGCTTCTCATTAAGCTTATTGGGTACATTCCTAGTACGCTCGGGCGTGCTTACATCGGTACATTCATTTGCATCTGATCCTGGGCGTGGCTTATTTATCCTTATTTTCTTATTGGTGGTGATTGGCTCATCGTTATTATTATTTGCATTTAGGGCGCATAAATTACGCTCAGTGGGTTCATTCTCATTAGTGTCGCGTGAGTCAGGCTTGTTAGTCAATAATGTAATTTTATTGGTGATGACCGCCACGGTTTTATTAGGAACGATATATCCATTGATTATTGATGCTTTGGGTAAGGGAAAAATTTCGGTTGGCCCTCCCTATTTTAATTTTATCATCGTGCCACTTGCCATTCTTTTATTTACGGTCATGGGTTTTGGTTTCTTCCTTCGCTGGAAGAAAGATTCGCCTGAAAGAGTTTTGAAAAAAGTATGGATGCCACTCGCGGCTAGTTTGGTTATTGCTTTTGTATTACCGCTTATTCTTACGTCAGAATTTAACTATAAAACAGTATTAGGTTTATTTGCAGCAAGCTGGGTAACACTTGCTGCATTAATGTGGGTTGTAAGCCTTGGGCGCTCGCCATTTAAGCTACCACTTGCTAGCTGGGGTTCGGTCATCGCTCACATCGGTATGGCAGTGACGGTTACTGGTGTTACATTGGTTTCACTTTATGATACTGAAAAAGATGTGCGCTTAGAAAAAGGTCAAAACTATGAAATGGCAGGTTATAAGTTTGCTTTTGATGGCGTGGAAGACCACCAAGGAAAAAACTACACCGCAAAACGTGCAACAATGACTATTACCCAAAATGGTCAGCATGTCACCACGGTACACCCTGAAAAACGTGACTATGGGCGTGATGCAATGCCAATGACAGAAGCAGGCATTGATGCAGGTTTTACCCGTGATTTATTTGTAGCACTAGGCGAGCCACTAGGAAAAAATGCTTGGAGCTTTAGAATTTATCATAAGCCGTTTGTACGCTGGATTTGGTTGGGCGCGATTCTGATGGGCTTAGGTGGATTTCTTGCTGCATTAGATAAGCGCTACCGCAGAATGCGGAAGATTGTGGTTGAGCCAGTTGGAAGCAGCAATAACGATGCTCAACAATCAGCAGCAAAGCCAGTTTCAGGAAGTGTGACTACATGAGTAAAAAGTTTTTTATTCCGCTGTTTGCTTTTTCCGCGTTAATTGGTTTAATGTTATTTGGATTATCAAATGATCCGAAGTTAATCCCTTCGCCCTTTATTGGCCAGCCAGCACCGCAATTTACCTTGCCTCGCTTGTATAAACCTGATCAAACCATTTCAACCGAAGACATGAAAGGCAAGGTATGGGTATTAAACCTATGGGCTTCATGGTGTGTTTCTTGTCGTGCAGAACATGTTGTTTTAACGCGCTTAATCAATAAAGAAAAAATCCCAACCATTGGTTTAAACTACAAAGATTACGGCACTGAAGACTATGGCAATGCGGCAATTCAATGGCTTTCATTATTAGGTAACCCCTATTACGCGGTGGCAGTTGATACCAAAGGCATGGCAGGAATTGACTGGGGCGTAGTCGGCGTGCCTGAAACATTTCTGATGGATAAAAAAGGCATTGTTCGTTATAAATTCACGGGGCCTGTTTTTCAAAAAGCGGTTGATGAAACCTTGATTCCTCTCATTAAAAAGCTACGCGAAGAAGAAGGATAGATGATGAACGCTTTATTTAAACTCAATCATTTAAAACTTTTTCTTCGCGCTTTTCTATTATTTTTCGTGTTGGGCATGACGGCGTTATATGCAGTAAAAATAGAATTCCATACCTTTGAAAATAAAGCACAAGAAAAACTTTATCTACAGCTAATTGCTGAACTTCGTTGTGTAAAATGCCAAAACCAGAATCTAGCAGAATCCAACGCAGGGCTGGCAAAAGACATGCGCGATAAAACCTATGAGCTGATTGTGAAAGGTGGTTCACGTGATGATGTGATCAACTATATGACCGCGCGATACGGTGATTTTGTATTGTATAAACCACCCTTCAAAGCACAAACCTTGTTACTTTGGATAGGCCCTCCAATATTTTTATATTTAAGTCTTTTGATGTTGTTTAGACTCATTCGTAAGCAAAATAATCAGCCTGCTGAAGCGCTCAGCGATACTGATCGCGATGCTGTTCGAGAACTTTTCACGTCTAACGATAAAAAAGAAAAATAACACCACTTTTATAGAGAAGCCCTATGTTTTGGATTATATCCGCGATATTGACACTAATCGCCCTTGCCTTTGTTTTACCCTCCTTACTACGCCAACGTAACACGCTTCAAGATGGTAGCCGTGAGCAAAACATCTCTATAGCAAATGAGCAATTAGAAGATTTAGAAACACGTTTTGAGAAAGGCGAAATAGATAATGAGTCCTATCAAACGACCCGCGACGAGCTTGAGCAATCACTTTTTTCAGATCTAAAATCTACGGATGTTAATGAATCAATAGGGAGTAACGACAATGAGAAGTCATCATTTGTAGCTGCAATCCTGATTGCTTTATTAATTCCTGCGATAGCGATCCCTGTTTATTTAACGGTAGGTAGTTTGCCCTTTACTGAAATGCTGGATTCGAAACAAGTGGCGGCTAAAGCATCGAATGCGAAAGTACCACTCAATGCAGATGGCACTCCCGATATTGATACCATGATTGCTGGACTACAAAAGAAGATGGAGGCTGATCCAAAAAATGTAAGGGGCTGGATAATGCTAGGGAGGTCATACATGGTTCTCAAGCGCTACCCAGAGGCGGCAAAGTCGTATGAACGAGCCTTAGAGCTTAAGCCTGATTCGGCTGATCTTATGCTGGCATTAGCAGACACCTTGGCAATGGATGCTAGTGGTGAAATCAAAGGACGCCCTGTAGCGTTAATCAATAAAGCCTTAGAGCTAGAACCAAAAAATCAAACCGCACTCTGGTTAGGAGGAATGGCTGCGAGACAACAAGGCAAATACTTAACCGCGATTAAGCGCTGGAAAAAAGTGTTGTCGTTGGTTAAAAGCCCAAATGAGCGCAAAGAAGTTAGCTCTTTAATTGCAGAAGCAATGTCACGGCTTACACCAGAACAAAAAGCAAAAATGGCGAGTGAAGTATCAGCACCAAAAGCTACGTCTTTCAAAACGGATAAAGCATCTAGTGCAGGTATTACCGTAAATATTAGTTTATCCGAAAAATTTAAAGCACAGACAAAGCCAACAGATTTAGTATTCATCTACGCCAAAGCTATGAGTGGTCCACCCATGCCATTAGCGGCGGTAAGAAAGCAGGTAAAAGATCTACCCTCTGAAGTAGTATTAAATGATGCGATGGCAATGATGCCGAACTTAAAACTCTCCGATTTTTCAGACGTTATTGTTGGTGCAAGAGTTTCTAAAACAGGTCAACCTGTCGCGCAAAATGGTGATTTGTTTTCTGAAAAAGAATCTATAAAAGCGGGCGATAAGGTCAACTTGGAAATTGATACGATTGTGGTTAAGTAGCGCTGAGCAAAGAGTGATATTAAAAGCACAGCTCTGTTAAACCTGCCGAACACACCCCCCCACTTTTACATGATGTTTTATTAAAAACAACTTAAGCAGATATTTTACGGCTTGATAAGTCTTTGGCAAAATCTAACATACGTTGTGTTGATTTCAGCGCCTTAACGCGCACATCTTCACCCACAAAGATCTCATTTTTACCGCTCTTTAAGACTTCTAGCAGGTTATGCAAACCATTCATTGCCATCCAAGGGCAATGCGCGCAACTGGTACAGGTTGCTCCCTCACCGTGTGTTGGAGCTTCGATAAACTCTTTGTTGGGCGCTTCCTGCTTCATTTTATAGAAGATGCCGTTATCCGTTGCCACAATAAATTGCTTATTGGGTAAATCTTTAGCGGCATTAATAATTTGTGTTGTTGAGCCAACAACGTCTGCCAACGCGACAATCTCTTCGGGAGATTCAGGATGAACTAGCACTGCCGCATCTGGGTATTTGCTAATCAATTTACCTAGTGATCGCGTTTTGAATTCATCATGCACAATACATGCGCCCTGCCAGCGTAGCATTTCCACACCTGATACTTTTTGAATATAGTTACCCAAATGTTTATCAGGCGCCCATAAAATCTTTTTTCCTTGTTTACCCAACCACGAAACTAAATCTAAAGCAATGCCTGATGTCACTACATAATCAGCGCGTGCTTTTACATCTGCGCTGGTATTGGCGTAAACCACTACCGTATGATCAGGATGTGCATCACAAAAAGGCGCAAAGTCTTCAATTGGACAACTCAAATCCAGTGAACACTCAGCTTCTAAGGTCGGCATTAACACCCGTTTTTCTGGCGTCAATATTTTAGCAGTTTCCCCCATAAAACGAACACCTGCCACAACCAATGTTGTTGCAGGATGCTCATTACCAAATCTTGCCATATCCAGAGAGTCAGAAACATAACCGCCTGTTTCTTCTGCTAATTCTTGTAACTCTTGGTCAACATAGTAATGCGCCACAAGAACGGCATCTTGCTCTTTTAATAACACCTTAATCTCATCCTTTGCCGCTTCTTTTTGCTCTGGCGTGTAATGCGGGCGCAAAGATTCTATTTGCGCGGTGGCTGGTGTTTTAAACGTAGGAATTATGGGCGCTGTAATTTGTGAAGACATGCCTTTATACTCGGGGTACTTATAAATATTTCAAGCAGTATAGCAACCCATGTCAGATAAAAGAACAAACAAACCCCTTATCCTCGTAGATGGCTCATCCTATTTATTCCGTGCATTCTTTGCATTACCGCCATCATTAACTAGCCCCGATGGAATGCAAACCAACGCGATTCACGGTGTTTTGAACATGTTGGACAGCCTACGAAAAACCTACGAGCCTGATCACATGGTGGTGGTTTTTGATGCCAAGGGTAAAACCTTTCGCAACGATATGTATCCTGATTACAAAGGCACGCGCCCACCCATGCCTGATGAGCTACGTGACCAAATAGATCCGTTGTATAAAATCGTAGAAGCCCAAGGCTATCCGATGATTATTATGCCGGGCGTTGAAGCGGATGATGTAATCGGCACAATGTCTAAAGGCTATGATGGCGATGTCATTATCTCAACAGGCGATAAAGATATGGCGCAGTTAGTTGATGATCAAATTAGTCTGATCAACACCATGTCGAATACCTTCCATGACCGCCAAGGCGTGATTGATAAATATGGCGTACCACCCGAGCGCATTCGTGACTATCTCGCGCTGATGGGCGATAAAGCCGACAATATTCCTGGTGTACCCAAAGTTGGCCCTAAAACCGCAGTGAAGTGGCTTAACGAATACGATACGATTCAAGATGTGATGGATAACGCGGATAGCTTCAAAGGGAAGATTGGCGAAAATCTACGTGAGTCCTTAGAATTTTTACCGTTATCATACGAACTTGTCACCATAAAATGTGATCTCGATTTAGATTGGTCACCTGAGTTCACCTGTTTTAACGAAGTAAAAAAGCAAGAACTGGCGGAGCTTTATCAAAAATACGGTTTTCGTACCCGCCTAAGCAACCTACAAAGTACCTCTGATACGCCTATCACATTAGGTGCAAGTAATGATGCAGGTAGCCCTAATAACGGCGATGAAATTGCCATTCCTACCGTTGAAGAAATTGCCAACGTCGACTATCAAACTATCCTCACCAGCGAACAACTTGATGACTGGATCGCACAACTCAAAGCCTCAAAGCTCTTTGCCTTTGATACAGAAACCACCAGCCTTGCGTATATGGATGCGCGAGTTGTCGGCATGTCATTTTGTATCAAAGCGGGGACTGCCGCGTATTTGCCACTGGCACACGATTATATTGGCGCGCCTCAACAACTTAATTTTGATGAAACGTTACAAAAGCTCAAACCTTTGCTAGAAGATCCGACCTGCTTGAAAGTGGGACAAAACCTTAAATATGATCGCTCGGTATTGCTCAATCACGGTATCGAATTAAAAGGCATAGCGCACGACACACTACTCGAATCTTATGTTTTAGACTCCGTTGCCAGCCGTCATGATATGGATACGCTGTGTTTAAAACACCTCAATCACACCTGTATCAAGTTTGAAGATGTAGCGGGCAAAGGCAAAAAACAACTCACCTTTAACCAAGTTGATTTGGATGATACTTACAAAGCCGTTCTAAACGATGATGATGAAGAGACCGATGAAAAAGAACTAGTTTCAAGAGGCGCATCTTTCTATGCCGCTGAAGATGCCGATATGACTTTGCGCTTGCATAACTTCTTCTGGCCGCAATTAAAACCACGCCTTCCACAAGAAAAACTCTACCGTGAAATTGAAATACCTTTATCAAAAGTGCTCTCAGACATTGAGCGCACAGGTGTTTTGGTTGATGCAGAAATGCTACTCAAACAAAGCGAAGAACTTGCTATAAAAATGGCAGCGCTTGAAAAGAAAATATTTGAGAAAGCAGGCGAAGAATTCAACCTCGGATCACCCAAGCAAATCCAAGAAGTTTTCTTTAACGAAGAAAAACTTAATTTGCCTATTATCAGCAAAACAAAAAAAGGTCAGCCTTCAACGGGCGTAGACGTTTTAGAAAAGCTAGCAGAAGAACACGATGTACCACGCTGGTTGCTTGAGCATCGCGGCTTGAGTAAACTAAAAACAACCTATACCGATAAGCTCCCATTAGAAATTAACGAGCAAACAGGGCGTGTTCACACATCCTACAATCAAAGTGTAGCGGCGACTGGACGCTTATCATCCACCTCGCCTAATTTACAAAATATTCCTGTGCGTAATGCCGAAGGGCGACGTATTCGCCAAGCGTTTATTCCACCACAAGGTTTTAAAATGCTCGCGGCAGATTATTCACAAATTGAATTACGCATTATGGCGCACTTGTCTGCGGATGAAGGTTTGCTTAGCGCTTTCTCCGAAGGAAAAGATATTCACCGCGCAACCGCCGCAGAAATATTTGGCGTTAAGATTGACGCAGTAAAAACCGAACAACGCCGCGCCGCCAAAGCCGTCAACTTCGGGCTAATTTACGGCATGTCGGCCTTCGGACTTGCCAAGCAATTAAAGGTTTCGCGCACCGAGGCGGCAGAATATGTGAAGCTCTACTTCCAACGCTACCCAGGCGTAAAACACTATATGGAAGACACCCGCGAACAAGCCAAAGAAGACGGCTATGTAGAAACATTATTTGGTCGCAGGCTCTATCTACCCAACATCAACGCCCGCAACGGCATGTTACGCCAACACGCCGAACGCACAGCGATTAACGCACCCATGCAAGGCACAGCGGCAGATATTATAAAAATAGCAATGGTTTCTGTAAACGACTGGTTGCGTGAAGCAACACTAGAAGGCACAACGCAAACAAAAATGATTATGCAAGTGCATGATGAATTAGTGTTTGAAGTGGCCGAGGATGAAATTACAAAAGTAGAAAATATTGTAGTTGATCGTATGGTGAATGCGGTGCAGCTTGATGTTCCGCTAATTGTGGATACTGGGATTGGGATTAATTGGGATGAGGCGCATTGAATGTTCACTCTCCTAACATAACCATTATTCGTGTCTGTCATGGCACAATTCTGACACAGGCACAAAAAAGCCCTGTAACGTTTCTTTACAAAAACGTGCTACAGGGCTTATAGAATATGGCTCCTCGACCTGGACTCGAACCTGGGACCAATAGATTAACAGTCGCATAGTTAAAAATATTTACTTTTATTAATCAGTCACTTACGGCGTTTCCACATCATTAATATGCCAGTAACTGCTAGTAAATATCAATAACTTACAGATATTGTGACACAAAATTGACACACTACTATAAATCACCTAAATCTTTAACGAGTTCTAAAAGCTCTGTTGTGATTTCAATTAACTCATTCAACAACTGAGAATCAATTT
>CAYOHT010000004.1:0-25921 GCA_964403815.1 uncultured Cocleimonas sp. | reverse complement strand
ATGCTTGCTCCACCGAAGTCGTATTTGTAACCAAGTCTTCCGCTAACATCTGTACCAGAGCTCTTATCAAGACCGCCGCTCTTCTTTGATGCCGCAACATCCAAGCCTAAGCTGTGTGGTGTACCTTGGAAGAATTTTTCGATACCAGCTGAAAGCGTCGTATTTTTTGCATCGCTCTCATTATTACCTACATCATCACTCCACTCATGATCAAGACCTGCACGTACGCGCATGTTTGAATCTTTTAGGAATGTACCAACGCTACCACCAACACCGTAGTCATAGCCTTTTGTAGAAGTATTTCCAGTCAATCCTTTTCTACCTGATAGACCTTTACTTACGTGACCTTCCCAGAACATAGCCTCTGTTTCTTGTCCGTAACCTACCGTTGCTTTGTCGTGTCCATCAGCATTACGAGCATAACCCGCTGTTACTTTATTTACACGTCCGCCACTGTACCAGTTATGGTTGATTTGACCACCACGGCTTTTAAGGCCTTTGTCTTCGCCTTTAATATCAAAATCACCCCATAGACCAACACTTGTGCTGCTATTTTTTGATTCTGAAATAACTTGATTAACGTCTAAACCAACATCACCATCGTCTGTAACGCTAACACCTAGTTGGGTTCCGCCACCTACGTATTCATGGTTAACGCTGCTAACTTGTTTAGCAGGCTTATACTGTTGGCTACCGTAAGGTGCTGCTGTTGCTGAGCTAGCTAGTATAGCTGCTGAACTGAATACAAACGGTAAGTAAGCCCATTTGTAACTCTTTGCTTGATTACTTTTCATTTTGATCTCTCTTTTAAGATTCAGTTAATAGGTTTTAATTGAAGTGCTGCTTATATCTACAATTATGTTTACAACTTAATACTCACAGCGCTTCAATTACCGCTTGCGTTCATTGCATTAAGCATGTGCCTATTATCAAACTGATTCTGTTTTGAGAGAATTCCCTCTCATCAGAGCAAAAGTACAATTAGTACCATTCTTCGGGAAAACACTACCTCCATTTTTTTAGTTACTACTTTTGGCTTGATATGTCGCTCAATTTTTACCCATTCGCTGTACCGAGTGTTATTGTTCGCTATACTCGGCATCAGCCTTTAATTGGGAAGTAGAAAATACAGGCTAAGTTAGTTATGCAGAGTTTATGTGTTGGAAACATTGATTGAGATAGCTAACCCCCATAGAATGTCTTTGTTTTTATTTAAGAAAGTTAAGGTATTGTTATGGCTATTTTTAAATTCTTTCCCTTATTTGCTCTTTTATTAGCTGCCTTTTGGGGGTTACATCAAATCGGATATTTTCCCGATAAATTAAATGATGTAGTGTTTCGCAGAGAACTACCTTCAGGTGCTTTTTGGCGACCAACCTGGGGAGACCTTGTAGTATTAATAGGTTTGATTACACTTTATATAGAAATATTTAAATCAACACGCACATCAAGTATTTCTATCATAGATCACACCTTATCTACTATGGTGTTTGTTGCTTTTCTAGTTTCTTGGATGGTATTCCCTTGGACCATTGGAGAGAAAAGTAACTCTACATTTTTATTATTAACCGTCATGGCATTCATTGATGTCATTGCAGGGTTTACAATTACCATTGCCGCTGCTCGCCGTGATTTTTCTATGGGTGACAGAGGTTAAAATTAATTTTGGAGAGAACTTTTATGAATACAACTTCGTTAAGAACACTTTTTGTAAGCAGTATTATCAGTAGTGCCATGCTACTTCCTGCCCAACAAAGCATGGCCGGCCCATTGCCAACCTCATTCCCCAACTTTAATACCCAAGCTCCCTCATGGGCTGCTGGACAAGCACCTATCGCATGGGGAGACTGTATTCCTGTGCCTGTTAATACTATGCCTTTTCCTCAAGCTAATATGCCCAATATGAATATAGGTAATCCTTCCCAGCCGCGACCCATGATGCCTTTTCCCATGCCTCCTATGGCTAACCAAGGCAATCCAGTAAATATTTTACCGCCGCCTAGTCCATTTTTTAATAACAACCCCTCACTAGCACCTCTTCCCATACCTCCTCCAGCCCCTGAGATTGCTTGTGATGACAGCAGTAAAAATGACCTGCTAGCTTTACAAGCAAGATATAAGCAAGCGGCATCTGCCTCTAAAAACAAAATTGGTGAAATCACCCAAGCATTAAATGATGCCAATAACCAAATGGCTGATGCACGGGTTATTATTAACAAGCTTTCTAAAGAAAAAGAGTCAGATAAAACAAACGACAGCACTTTAGTCGACTTAAAAAAACAATTTGAGTTACTAGATAAAACCAATAAAGAACTGGATAGCACGAATAAAAGTTTACAAGAAAAACTATCAACTGCGGAATCTAATAAGAGCGCGCAAGCTAAAAAACTGACAGCGCTTGAACAATCAAGCCATGAGTTAACGGCATTAAAAAGTGCCTCTAAAGAACGCAATGATGAAACCGCCGCTTTGAAGAAGCAGTTAGCCGATCTAAGTAATACAAATAAAACACTACAATCACAATTAGCTACTGCTAGCAATGATGCAGGCGCACAAGCGCGAAAGCTAACCGCACTAGGGCAATCTGCAACTGAGTTAGCCGCTGTAAAAAGTGCATACAAAGAGCGCAATGATGAGACCGCTGCGTTGAAGAAGCAATTAGCCGACCTTAGCAATACAAATAAAACACTACAATCACAATTAGCTACTGCTAGCAATGATGCAGGCGCACAAGCGCGAAAGCTAACCGCACTAGGGCAATCTGCAACTGAGTTAGCCGCTGTAAAAAGTGCATACAAAGAGCGCAATGATGAGACCGCTGCGTTGAAGAAGCAATTAGCCGACCTTAGCAATACAAATAAAACACTCCAGTCTCAACTAGCGACTGCAAATAATGACGCAGGCTCACAAGCAAGAAAGTTAACGGCGTTAAGGCAGTCTGCAACAGAACTTACAGCGCTAAGAAGCGCTTACAAAGCACGTAATGATGAAGTAGTGCTGTTAAAAAAGAAACTTACAGGCTTTGATGACACCAACAAGTCATTAAAAACCCAATTAGCATCTGCAGAAGCGGGCGCAGGCGCGCAGGCAAGAAAACTCACCGCATTGGGTCAATCAGCTACCGAGTTAACCGCCTTAAAAAGTGCTTACAAAGCGCGCAATGAAGAAGCAGCAGAACTAAAGCTGAAACTAAAAGGCAGCCAAGAGTTTGCAAACACTTGTAAGTTTGAAGTAGCAGACCTTAAGAAAAAGGCTTTCGAATCAGATAATAATTCAAAAACCTTACTAGCGAAAATAGCTACTTTAGAAAGTACCACAGCAAGCCAAGCACGAAAAATAACAGCGCTTGCTGCAACAAGCTTAGAATTAGACGGACTAAAAAGTGCGTATAAAGACCTTAGTTCAAAAAAGGTTGAATTAACCAGTAAGTTAAGTGCCGCTACGGCAGACACAGATAAAGATGGCGTACTTGATAGCGCTGATAAATGTCCGTTCTCACTGGCTGGTGTTGAGGTGAATGCCATTGGTTGTCTTGCTGATTCGGATAACGATGGTGTTACTAATAGTAAAGATAATTGTCCAGAGTCACCTGCAAGCAGTCAGGTAAATGCTGAAGGTTGCCCTAAGATTTCAGATAAAGACGGCGATGCTGTTGCTGATGCTAGTGACCTCTGTCCAGCTACACCTGCGGGCACAACGGTTAATGAATTTGGCTGTGCGCCAACTGAAAGCATCAACCTAAAAGGTGTGAACTTCACATTAGGTTCGGCACGACTCACATCAAATTCTTTGCCTATTTTAGTGGCAGCGGCTAAAACCTTAAGAAAAAATCCAAGTCTAAAGGTTGAAGTTGCAGGTTATACTGATAACCAAGGTGCTGGCTATATTAATAAACGCCTATCTCAGCGCCGTGCAAACGCGGTAATGATTGAGTTAATCAAGAATGGTGTAGATGCAAACAACCTAACAGCAAAAGGTTATGGTGAGAAGAGCCCTATTGCTAATAACCGTACTGCAAATGGTCGAGCAACTAATCGCCGTGTTGAATTAAAAATTCAAAAGTAACATCCACGAAAGCTGTATACTTTGAAGCCCCCAGTATTGGGGGCTTTTTAGTGCCTGAAATAACTGATATAAAAGCACACCCCCCCACTTTTACATGATAGATAGTCGTACCACTATGCAAAAATACAAAACAAAAAAACGCTTTGGACAACACTTTTTGCATGATCATCATGTCATTCAAAAACTCATCTATGAAATAAACCCAATGTCGCCAGACTTGATGGTTGAGATTGGTCCTGGCTTAGGCGCACTCACTTTTCCCCTTTTAGAAAAGCTTGATACCCTCCACGTTGTCGAAATTGATCGAGACGTGATTAAGCGTTTAGAGCAAAAAAAACACCCTAAACTCTCCATCCACAGCGTTGATGCACTAGATTATGACTTCAATACATTAACAAAATCGGCATCGGGTGAGCGACCTTTGAGAGTCGTAGGAAACTTACCTTATAATATTTCTACACCTTTAATTTTTCACCTACTCGAACCATTGAGTAATACCAACAAACAACAATCTTCCATCAAAGATATGCACTTTATGTTACAAAATGAAGTGGTCGAGCGCATTACTGCAAAGCCTGGCAATAAATCTTTCGGGCGATTGTCTGTGATGGTGCAATATTATTGTGAGACTGAATATTTATTTTTTGTTGCCCCTGAATCTTTTGATCCTCCACCCAAGGTGGATTCTGCCATTTTACGTTTAACCCCGTGGAAAGAACGTCCTTATAAAGCCACGGATGACAAACAGCTTTCTACTTTAGTGGCTCAAGCTTTTTCTATGCGCCGAAAAACACTGCGTAATAACTTAAAGAAAATGCTAAGCGTTGAACAAATCGAAAGCCTTGATATTGACCCAAGCCACCGAGCTGAAACGTTAACTGTTGAAGACTTTGTGAAACTGAGTAATCTGGTTACTCAACTAAGTTAAGCTAATCAAATGACACCCATCCCACTCAGTCTTTATGTTCACATTCCTTGGTGCGTGAAAAAATGCCCTTATTGCGATTTTAATTCACACGAGGCTCGCCAAGAAGTACCCGAAGCACAATACATAAAAGCGCTACTCACCGACCTTGAATCAGAGCTTCCGCACATTTGGGGTCGCCCGCTAGAGTCTATTTTTATTGGAGGCGGAACACCTAGCCTATTCTCAGCCGAAGGCATTGATAAATTACTCTGTGGTTTACGCGAGCGATTACCGCTTCACCCCAGAATGGAAATCACCATGGAAGCAAACCCAGGCACATTCGAGCAAGAACGTTTTAGCGCCTATCGCCAAGCTGGAATAAATCGCCTTTCCGTTGGTGTGCAAAGCTTTAATGACAAACACCTCAAAGCATTAGGGAGAATACACGGCAGCGATGAAGCACAAAAAGCGGCTGAAATTGCAAACAAAGCAGGCTTTGATAATTTCAATCTCGACCTTATGTTTGGGCTGCCTGAACAAACCATTAAGCAAGCGCTAGCGGATTTACAACAGGCGATTGATTGCCAGCCAAGCCATATCTCTTGGTATCAGTTAACCATTGAAGAAAATACCTTATTTCACCACACTCCCCCTGTTTTGCCTCAAGATGATTTGCTATGGGAAATGCAACAACAAGGACAAGCGCTACTAGCACAAGCAGGTTACATACAATATGAAGTTTCAGCCTACGCCAAAGATAATAAACGCTGCCAACACAATATAAATTATTGGCAATTTGGAGATTATCTGGGCATTGGTGCGGGAGCGCATGGAAAATTAAGCATGCCAGACGGCACGGTAAGCCGTCACACCAAGTATCGCCATCCTGAAAAATACATGCAAAGCGCACTACAAAGTGATCCGCGCTCAAGTGAGAAGGTATTGAAAGAAGCTGACTTGTGTTTTGAATACATACTCAATATCGTGCGCTTAAAACAAAGCTTTACTAAAGAAGAATTTGAAGCACGAACACGGCTTTCGTTTAGTAGTATTGAGACTAAATTGAATCAAGCAATAGACAATGACTTAATGAAAGAAGCTGAAGGGGAATTCTCAACAACACCCAAAGGCTGGGCTTTTCTTAATGATGTTATGGGAATATTCTTATAATTAAATAGAAAAAGCACACCCCCCTAGTTTTACATGATGTAAAACTAGGGGGGTGTGTTTTAGGAGAGCCTGATCAAGTCCAACTGTTTTTAGCTTGCTAAAACTAATTGATTTAATACTAACGAGACATAAATGCTTTAAACGCCATTCCCAATACATCGTCGATCATTGAACCATCTTTATCTCTATCAAATATTTTTGTTAAAAACCCTGTCGATTCTTGGCGTGATCTTCCGCCACCGCCGCCTAACACCTTCTTTCCTAGCGCGCCCATTACCATGCTGGCAACGACTGGCAACATCTTCTTTAGCAGTGTTCCGCTCAAGCCTGTTTCTTTTGAAGCACGCTTGGTTACGTGGCGGCTAACATCTTTATTACCAAAGATATGGCCTAAAATATCATTACCTTCGTTAGTTGTTTGTTTGCGACCAAGTACCGACGGGTCATCAATATAGCGGGAGTGCTTGCCAGAATTTAGCGCATCGAGCAAACTGCCCATGCCATTATCATTTTGTGTGTTTGCACCAAGTCCGCGAGAAAGGGATTTGGCGAGCGATGAGATTGCATCTTTGGCTTGTGAATCATTTACGCCAAAGTTATTGGCGAATTCTGAAATTGCGTTTGAATTGCTTTTATCGAAAAGTAAATCGGTGATATTCAAGGGTTATCTCCTATAGTTAGATAGCCCTAACTATAGGAGAACATTGGTTAATACGCAATTTTAGCGGCGTATTATTTAGCTCATCGTATCCATGAGTAAATCAAGTCAACTCTGGCAATGCACCTGATAATGCTGGCTTGCTAGTTGTTGATGATGAATCATCTTCTGCGCCATTAAAGTTAAGCATCCACTCAAGGTTATTTCTAGAGGTTGCATGATCAAGCGCATCTTCACGAGATATTTTACCGCTTCTAAATAGTTCAGATAAAGACTGATCAAATGTATGCATGCCGTCCACAGAACCTTTTGAAATAATATCTTTCAACGATTGGAATTCACCTTTACGAATAACCTCAGCAGTATAAGGTGAGTTTACCAATACCTCTGTTGCTAACGCATAGCGCCCATCAGAACCCTTAATTAATCTTTGCGCCACAATGGCAGATAAGTTTAGTGACAAATCCATCAATACACGTTCTTTTTGATCTGATGGTAGTAAGTAGATTAAACGCTCAAGCGCCTGAATAGTATCTGTTGCGTGTAAAGTACTGATGACCAAATGACCTGTATCTGCAAAACCCATTGCCGCATCAACCGTTGCGGTACTTCTAATCTCACCAACCATAATAACATCGGGTGCTTCACGCATGGCTTCACGCATCGCATTTTCATACGACAGCGTATCAAAGCCTACTTCACGCTGACCAATAATAGATTTGTCATGGCGAAAAGTGAACTCGATAGGATCTTCAATCGTCAGCATATGTCCCGCATCACGTTGGTTACGGTACTGAATCAATGATGCCATCGAAGTAGATTTACCCGCGCCTGTTGACCCTACAAAAAGGAACAGCCCTTCTTTTTTCATTACTAATTCTTTTAAAACTTCAGGCAAACCAAGATCTTCTGGTGCTTTTATGTCATTACGAACATAACGAATTACCATTGAAACTTCGCCACGTTGAAAGTATACGTTTACTCTGAAGCGACCCAAGTCCTTAATTGAAACACCTTTGTTCATCTCTTTTGTACGAACAAATGTTGTCCATTCTTTATCAGACAAAAGCTCTTTTGCGAATCCAGCGATAACACCCGGCATCAGCTTGTTCTTCGAGATGCGCTCTAAATCACCCATCACTTTTAAGGTTGCATGTGCGCCTGTTGTTAGGTAAATATCAGAAGCTTCGCGCTTCACCATCGCCTCAAGGTAAGGTAGTAGTTTCATTTTTATTCTCGTTTTTATTGTCTTGTTTTTTATTATGTAAGGTTCTATTAATCAGTGACTGAAAGTTTAAAACTTTGCTACGTACTCATCATCCGTCTCGATAGCTAGCCCTTCTGTTCCTTTAAAGAAATCACCTTTCTTCGCTTGGCGGCTATTTAACTTAAGCTGTAAGCGTAAATCGTTAACCGAGTCAGCATTTCTCAAGCCTTCTTTAACGGTAATCATCTTCGCATCAATTAATCTGAATAGTGCTTGATCGAATGTACACATACCTAACTGGTTAGATTTTGAGATCAATTCTTTAATCGCTGGCACATCACCGTTCATAATCAAATCAGCCATCATCGGCGTATTCAACATAACTTCTACCGCAGGTAAGCGACCACTTTCATCAATCTTTCTAACGAGACGCTGAGAAACAACACCTTTAAGGTTTAATGATAAGTCCATCAATAACTGATCACGACGCTCTTCTGGGAAGAAGTTAATAATACGATCAAGAGCTTGGTTGGTACTGTTTGCGTGTAAGGTTGTTAAACATAAGTGACCTGTTTCAGCATAAGCAATCGCGTACTCCATTGTCTCTCTATCACGCACTTCACCCAATAAAATAACATCAGGTGCTTGTCGTAATGTGTTTTTCATCGCGATTGAGTAATCTTCAGTATCAACGCCAACTTCACGCTGTGTAATAAGACAGCCGTGATGCTCGTGCGTGAATTCAATCGGGTCTTCGATGGTTACGATATGACCCTGTGTGTTTCTATTACGGTAATCAACCATTGCTGCAAGCGTCGTAGATTTACCAGAACCTGTCGCACCAACCATAATAACCAAACCACGTTTAGTCATTGAAATATCTTTTAAAACGGGTGGTAATACTAATTGCTTAAACGATGGAATAACATCAGGTATATGTCTTAACACCATGCCCTGCGAGCCGCGCTGTGTGAATGTGTTTACACGAAAGCGGCCTTTTTCAGCTAAGCTGATCGCAAAGTTACATTCCATATTTGCTTCAAATTCTTTTAGCTGCTTATCGTTCATGATTGAACGTACTAAGAAACCTGCTTGCTCAGCACTCAACTCCTGATCTGAAAGAGGCTCCATCATTCCATCTGCTTTTATCGATGGTGCGGCTAAAGCTGTTATAAACAAATCCGACGCGCCTTTTTCTAAGGTAGAGTTAAGGAGTTGGTGAACGTAACCGATTGCACTTTCTTTATTCATGGTAATTCTTCGCTTATTTTTGTTTTAATTTATTTGGATCGATACTTATTAATAAGTTGTTTTTTCCATCATCGCTTTTGGGTTATCTGCTTTCTTCATCGCTGTATCACGTGAGATATGCCCCATTGTCATTAGCTTCTGCAAGCTCTGATCCAATGTTTGCATGCCTTCTGCCGCGCCAGTTTGAAGTGCTGAACGCATTTGCGCCAACTTGTTCTCTTTGATCATACTGCGAATCGCATTGGTGCCAATTAGAATTTCATGTGCCGCTACTCGGCCACCCTGAACACGTTTTAGCAGTGTCTGTGAAATAACTGCTTGTAGCGATGATGCAATCATCGAGCGAACCATGTCTTTCTCTGCCGCTGGGAATACATCAACAATACGATCGATAGTCTTAGGTGCGCTGGTTGTATGCAATGTACCAAATACTAAGTGACCAGTTTCTGCCGCTGTTAGCGCCAAACGGATAGTTTCCAAGTCTCGTAATTCACCAACAAGGATAGTATCGGGATCTTCACGAAGTGCTGAGCGTAGTGCTTCATCAAAGCCTTGTGTATCACGATGAACTTCTCGTTGGTTGATCAAACTCTTTTTACTTTCGTGAACAAATTCTATCGGATCCTCAATCGTAAGGATGTGACCGTATTCATTGTCATTTTTGTAATCTACCATCGCTGCTAGCGTTGTTGATTTACCAGAACCTGTAGGCCCTGTAACCAATACTAAGCCACGTGGCTTATCTGATATTTTCTTAAAGATTGCTGGAGCATCTAAATCTTCAAGGCTAAGAATTTTGCTTGGGATGGTACGAAATACTGCTGCCGCACCACGGTTCTGATTAAATGCATTAACACGAAAACGAGCAACACCTGGAATTTCAAACGAGAAATCTGTTTCCCATTTTTCTTCGTAGGCTTTACGTTGCTTGTCATTCATGATGTCATACACCATGCTGTGAACATCTTTATGCTCAAGCTGTGGCATGTTGACACGGCGCATATCGCCATCGACACGAATAATAGGTGGTTGACCTGCAGAAATATGTAAATCTGATGCTTTGCTCTTTACGGCGAAAGCTAATAATTGTGTAATATCCATAGTGACTTCTTATTGTTTTTATATTAATTTTAGAATTAGTATTATTTACGGTACTTTATCTATTCATTGAAATATATTCAATAAAACAAACTCAATACCCTTTACAACGACAACTCTACCATACATGACAAAAATACGTGACAAGCTCCAGATAATCGGTGCAGAAATAAAGAAGAATGCGCAACAGTATCAACGAGCTGACGATATTCAGTTACTTGCTGTGAGTAAACGACACCCTGTCGAAGCCATTCAGACAGCATTTCAGTCTGGGCAAAGAGCATTTGGTGAAAACTATGTGCAAGAGCTGGTAGAGAAAGCACAAACACTCTCAAATCTTGATATTAGTTGGCATTTCATTGGCCCGTTACAATCCAATAAAACTAAACATATTGCGGAGGTAGCTAACTGGGTTCACACGATTGATCGTTTTAAAATTGCACAGCGCTTAAATGATCAGCGACCAGAAGGTCTGCCGCCACTCTCTGTCTGTATACAAATTAATATCAGCGGTGAAACGAGTAAGTCGGGCGTATCACCAAGTGAACTTGAAGAACTTGCGAGTAAAGTTGCGAAACTACCTCATCTACGTTTGAGGGGGTTGATGGTAATTCCCGCGCCCAGCGATAATTTTAATTCACAACGCGCTACTTTTGAGAAGGTGTCTAAAATAAAAGACACGCTTAATCAGCAGGGTTATAAATTAGATACACTATCAATGGGAATGAGTGGTGATATGGAAGCCGCGATTGCCGAAGGCGCAACCATCGTTCGTATCGGCACTGCAATTTTTGGAGCAAGAGATGTATAATAAACTATGACTAAAATAATTACCTTTATAGGTGCGGGCAATATGACGCGCGCTTTAATCTCTGGACTTATTCAAGATAGCGATAATTTAGACATCCGCATCGCTGATCCCAATGAGTCGCAACTGAAAGAAGTTCAACAAAGCTGGAGCGATGTTGGTGCTTTTACGGATAACTCTGAAGCTATCGCTGATACCGATGTTATTGTTCTTGCCGTAAAGCCACAAATTATGAAGCTGGTTTGTGAGCCATTACAAGCTGACCTTAGCGCTAAGCCGCAAGCTAAAAAGCCGCTGATCATTTCTATAGCCGCTGGCGTGAGCATTGCCAGTCTTAAGCTTTGGCTTGGCGGACAACTGGGCGAACAAAAAATACCGATTGTGCGCTGTATGCCAAATACACCCGCATTAGTTCAAGCAGGTATGACAGGGTTATACGCTAACAACGAAGTCTCACAGCCACAACACGAGCTTGCAGAAAGTATATTACGCTCTGTTGGTAGTACGCTATGGTTGTCTGATGAGGACAAACTTGATGCGGTAACGGCTGTATCAGGTAGTGGCCCTGCGTATTATTTTTTAGTGATGGAGGCAATGCAGGATGCCGCACAAAAATTAGGACTAACTGCTGATGAGTCCCGCTTATTGGTATTACAAACTGCCTTTGGTGCGGCTAAACTAGCACTAGAAAGTGAAGATGACGCGGGCGTGTTGCGCCAACGTGTCACCTCAAAAGGCGGCACAACAGAAGCGGCGTTAAAAACATTAATGGACGGTGGCTTGCCTATTTTATTTGAAGATGCTTTAAAGGCGGCTGAAAATCGTTCTGTTGAATTGAAAAATAGTTAAGGAGAGACTGATTAACGAGGTTATTCAGAGATTCCTTTCAAAGCACACCCCCCTAGTTTTACAGGATGTTTCAAGCATTTAAAAACATCCTGTAAAACTAGGGGGGTGTGCTTTCACATATATATAAATACGGAGAAACCCACGTGCTAGCACTATCATTAATTTCACAAATTGCTGTTTTCTTAATAGAGGCAGTTTTTTCGCTCTACATTGCGGCCGTTTTATTACGCCTGTTACTGGGCGTCGCGCGCGCAAGTTTTCATAATCCTCTGTCACAGTTTTTAGTTAAAATCACTAACCCTGTCTTAGTGCCTATGCGCCGTTTTATTCCTGCTATTGGTTCTATCGACACCTCGGCTGTGCTACTCGCTTTTGTTCTTATGTTTATAAAAGTGAGTTTATTATTTTTGATAAAATCGCATCAGTTATATTTCCCTGCCTCGCTTGTATTCGCACTGGGTGAATTATTAAAAACTATTATCTGGATTTACTTTATCGCACTCATGCTACAAGCCATTATTAGCTGGGTTGGCAATACGCGGGATAACCCAATCATCCCATTAATTAGCAGCTTAACGGCTCCCATATTACGCCCCATTCAAAAGGTTGTCCCTTTGGTTGGTATGATGGATTTGTCGCCACTCGTAGCGATGCTTGGCTTACAAGTTTTGCTACTTACGGTGACGCATATTTTCCGTTAACCTTATTAAAATTTAATCACCCATAAAAAAGGGCGAACCTCAGTTCGCCCTTCACTTCAGCCCGGTGCTATTAAGGAGAGACTGATCAAGTCCAATTATTTTTAGCTTGCTAAATTATAGTCGACTTAATCAGGCTCTCCTTTAATGAGAGTGTTTTTTACCGTGCTTCATGCCACGACGAAACGCCTTTCTTTTAGCGCGCAGTTGTTTCATTTTTTCTAATTGCTCCGACGTTAAAATTTGCGCCATTTGTTTGCGAGACTCGCCTCTAGCTATTGTCATGCTACGTGTTAATTCCGCTTTTGTATTAGCAATTTCAGCTACCTTCTTATCAAAGCTACTAGCCTTAGGATCAAGCTCCGCCATTTGCTTACGCAGTGCTCTTCTCTGCTGACGTAGCGGCTTCATGTTATTTTTTCTATTTTCTCTCAGCGCTTTTACTTGTTGCTTTTGATCATCGCTAAGCCCTAAATTTTTCGCCATGCGGTCTAGTCTTTTCTGAATTCTTTCAGGTGATGGTTTTCCATTCATGTGATGCTTGCCACCTTCAGGTGAAGCATAGGCTGATGTTCCAATAACGAATGCGCTTGCAAGCAGTGTTGTTAAAAATAATTGTTTAGTGTTCATGTTTATTCCTCGTGTTTTTGTTTGACAATTCATTTTGAACTGATAAAGGAAGTATGGCGAAGCTAAATGTAAGTTAGGGTATCAAGCTTGTAACTTTATGTAATATTTGCGATAGGAAGCGTAATTTCAACACATAAGCCTTGAGCGCTTCGATTGCTGGCTTTGATTTTACCCTGATGGAAGTTAATAGCCCTTTTTGCAATTGCCAACCCCAGCCCATAGCCTCCACTATCCCTGTCTCGCGCAGACGAAAGTCGTACAAAGGGTTCAAACAAGTAGACTAATTTACTTTCGGGTATACCTGGCCCTTTATCACATACTTTAATAATAAAGGTTTCATTTTCACTCTGACTCAGCATAACTTTTACCGTCGAATTCACAACGGTATAATGAATTGCATTACGGATTACATTTTCAATCGCACGGCGCAGCAACTCTGCATTGGCTTTAATTGTCCATGATTGGCTGTATTCAAACTCAACTTTTTTATGTTGATTTGTCGCTTCAAAGTCACCGTCTTCAATAATTTTTTCAAGCAAGGCGACTACATCAATATAATCATCCATAGGATAGTCGGCCCCTGCATCGAGGCGCGAGAGTGTGAGCGATTGCCCGACTAAATCATCCAGTCGTTCCGTTTCTTGTTCTATTCTAAGTAAATCAGCCTTCGTTTCTTTATTGCCTTTTTTACGCGCTAAGCCGACGGCAACTTGTAAGCGAGCCAATGGTGAGCGTAGCTCGTGAGAAACATCACTCAATAGCTGCTTTTGATTATTAATCAGTTTTTGCAGATGCTCTGCCATATCATCAAAGTCACGCCCAAGGTCTGCAATTTCATCACGGCGATTTCCTATGAGATGAGATACACGGGTATCAAGATCGCCGCGTGAAATTTGTTGCGCCGCGTGTTGTAATTTGCGAATTGGGCTGGTGAGATACCATGCAAGCCAAAAACAAACCAAGCTACTCAAAGCTAGTGCGATACCAAGCCACAACAAACCTACTCGTTGAATCGTCTGTTCTAACATTCTCACATAGAAATGGGGTCTCTTTTTGCCTCTATTTTTATTTAGAGCATTACGAGGCTTGGCAATAATACGAAACTTTTTTCCATCAGGTGCTGTTACAGTGAGTGATTTTCCATTTTTTAATAATGCCTCGTCAATCACTCTCCCTAAAATATCGTGGTTAGATTCATTAACCACATACACTCTACTGCGTTTCCTTTTTTCCTTTCCTTGTAGCAGGTTTCGGGCAGCATCTTCACCGCTAAATTTAATCACCTGCTTAACAACACGCACTTGATTGCTAGGTTTAAATCGCCTGCGTTCATCATCATTTTGACCTTGCAGATACAGCGATGTACCCACAAAAACACTAATACTAATGAGTGTTAGCGTAACCCAAAACCACAAAAATATTTTCCAAAAAAGTCGCCCCATGTTACTCGCCTGAAAGCTGGTAGCCTTTACCGCGTACGGTTTGGATTAACTCTTGCGAATCATCCCCCAACTTTTGGCGCAACTTGCTTAAATGCATATCGATACTGCGATCATAATCCGTCAATTTTTTACCCAGCGCTTGCTCCGAAAGTGTTTCTTTATCCACGACGGTTCCTACATTTATTGCTAGCACTTCCAGTAGATTGTATTCGCTACTGGTTAAAGGCAGGGCTTTAGATTGATAAATTGCTTTGCGAGAAGCAGGATGGACTTCAATATTATTAACTTTAATGACATCTGCTTTTCTGGGTGGGGCAGTCTGAGTACGGCGTAAAATAGCCTTTAAACGCGCCACTAACTCACGCGGGTTACACGGTTTGGGCAAATAATCATCCGCACCCATTTCAAGCCCAACAATGCGATCAACATCATCACCTTTTGCCGTGAGCATTAAAACAGGTGTGGCGATATGTTTGCGTAATTCCTGCAACACACTAAAGCCATCCATCTCGGGCATCATCACATCTAAAATAATGGCATCATAGCTTTCAGTTTTTGCTTGGTTCATGCCACTACGTCCATCGTGAAGCATGTTCACGATAAAGCTCTCAGACTCTAAGTATTCTGCGAGCATTTCGCAAAGTTCAACGTCGTCATCAATGAGTAGAATTTTAGGCATATTTAAAGGCTTGGCTATTAAAAACTAAACCCCATTTTTACATAGGAAAGGGAAGGAATCGCCTTGTTTTACATGATTTTACATGGCGGAGAAAGCTTTAGGGCTAGTTTAAAACATCATGTAAAACTAGGGGGGTGTGTTTGCATGCTTAGGTTATTTCAAAAAAGTATACTTATACTTGCCGCTGCTCAAAATCAGCTTATTCTTATCAAGAAACGAAATATTATATTTTAAAATAATGTCTTGCTCATTGATGGGAGACAGATTGGTAATGTAAAGAATTTGATTTTTTATATGCCAGTTTTCAGCATCCACTGAAAAGGCATCTGCCAATAAACAGGCCGCACCACTTGATTTGTAGTAGCGATTTTTATAAAAAGCTTGTGACCAGTTAGTATCTTTACAATCATCACCTTGGCGCTGGTATTTCCATGTGCCACTGGTTAATAGCTTTTCTATCTGTAAATCTTTTTTTGATTTAAGCGGATGATTGATTACATCTGGTGACGACATTGATGCTAACTTTTCGTTAAAATTACTACAGCCCGTAATAAAAAACGCCATTAAAACTAATGATGCTAGTTTCATTATTCTTCCCTTGATATTCACGCAGCAGCCTGCTACGTATCCGTGTATTGTGGCATATTACAATGCTTAAGGAAACAAAGGAAGCTCTCTGACACATTGCCCAAAAGTTGCTTAATACCAATAATATAACTCGTACGGATATCCATTGAGGGCTTACCGTCTATCCACTGTGAATGAGCAATAGCTTCAGAATGTGGTAAATTTAACCTTATAGAGAATAATAAAAAGAGAAGTACGGATGAAAACACAAAGTCTACTATTAGTTTTAGCAGGAACATTGCTCATCAGCGCCTGTGATGGCGAGCCTCAAAAACCTAAAATCAAGAACCCATTAGCAGGGCATATGGAGGCTTTAGAGAAAGCTAAAGATGTTGAGCGTCAGTTACAAGAAAGCCTTGATAAGAGAATGAAGGATTTTAACTAACTTACAAACCTGCTCAATTCACAGGCAATTTTGCACGTAGTTCATCTTTATCAAACCACCAATCACCTTCCACAATCGCATCAATGACCTGTGCTAGCTTTGGTAAAAATTGTGCAGGGTCGTTTAGTTCTAACTTATCCATCCAAAAATTTAACTGGCCTTGATCTTTTACGCCACTGTGACGTTCAGCAACTTGCGTAATGAGGTTCTTTGTTAAAAACATTACGCTTTCACGCTTTTCATCTTTAAGACGTAAATCAGCCATGTAGTGGGCGGTAGCCGCTGCAACCGCTGCTCCATCTGATTTTGGTGGTGTGTCATCAATCAGGTTCTTCATCATTACGATACTAAGTTCAGGATCAATTGGGTAGGTTACCGACAACCACATCGCATGGCCAAGTGCGGTAACTGCCGCAGGTAATTCAGTGCGATAAAGCACGTCGCAACAATGCACGGCATCTTCAATCTGGTCGTGTTCCATGTAGATCACAAAGGCTTCTTTCGCAAGCCCCCACGCCGCTTCGGGCATTCCGCTTCCGCCAGAATCTAGCATGATTTCTGCTATATCATATTGTATGCCTGCACGCTCTAGCGGATCGCAATCAATTTTTAACTCAGCAAGCTGAGTTTGCTTTTTATCCAGCTCTGC
Source organism: uncultured Cocleimonas sp. (assembly GCA_964403815.1). Lineage (GTDB taxonomy): Bacteria > Pseudomonadota > Gammaproteobacteria > Thiotrichales > Thiotrichaceae > Cocleimonas. The sequence goes on along the minus strand of CAYOHT010000004.1, from coordinate 8,798 downwards.
GCGTAAAAACTCTTTTGATTCTGAGGCTTCTGTAAAGTTTAAGGCTGAGGCTTGATCATCAGAATTATTTTGTGTGTCGTTCGAGTTGGGCATAGTTACAATGTGCTTTGTGAATGTGTCGCGTATATTAGCAAATAATTATAAAGATTACAGTTTCAATGATTATAGTGAGACTAATCATCATGTAAAACTAGGGGGGTGTGAAAAATGATGTCCACGAAAGGCACTAAATTAACTAAAAAAGCATTTTACAAAGCACACCTAGTTTACAGGGCATCAAGGCTGCGCCAACAACAAAGGTACACCGCCATCAACACCTTTCGTCTCAAGCGTAAGCTCAAACTTTAAAGGCGCTGAAACCTTACTATCAGCCTCAAACGCCAATAACACTTGTGTCGACGTTGGCTTGAAAGTAGCGGCTGAGATTGGCGTATTATTTTTACCATTCAAATCATAAATCCATAGGTGTAGCAATTGTGTATCAAGTAGCGTTGGCAGGTCAAAAAGTTTGATAATACCTTGCTGTTTTTGGCTACTCCACAACACGCTTCCTTTAACATCTTTCACTAAAGGGTTAAGCGTGTGAAACCAAGCCGTATTAATGACATCATCTTGTTCAAGAATTGATTGCTCCAATGATCCTAGTTCTGTTTGCTTTTCTTTGCTTACATCTTGTATCTGTTGTTGCTGATATTGGGTAACAGCAAAACTACTCAGAGCAATAATAACGGTAGAAAAAAACACCACAAGAATCCATAGAGGAATTTTCCCTTTTTGGGCTGCTGTGATAATCGCCAATGATTCGCTTGATGAGTTTTTTTCTGTTGTCATACTAACTATTTTCCGCTGGTATTCTATAATCTAACATTCTATAAACCATAATAACCCAATATGTCTACTCAAACACACATACTCGGCAAAGATGCCGCTTTAGAGGATTCGATCAATTCTATGCAGCAAAAGTTGCAAAAAATTGGTTTTAATATTATTGAACAGTCATGGCTTAACCCGATTGCCAACGTATGGTCGGTGCATATTCGTGACCGTGATTGTCCGCTGTTATTCACAAATGGTAAAGGTGCATCTAAAAAAGCAGCACTTGCCAGCGCCTTGGGAGAATTCTTCGAGCGCCTTTCTACACACTACTTTTGGGCTGATTATTATCTTGGGGATGAAGTCGCCAATAGCAAGTTTGTACACTATGCCAGCGAAAAATGGTTTGCCACAAATGCTAATGGCTCATGGCCAGATGGCGTGCTGAATGAAGAGCTACAAGAATTTTATAATCCTGATGGCGAACTAAATGCCAGCAGCCTAATCGATACAAACTCAGCTAACCGAGAACGTGGGATTTGTTGTTTGCCCTATGTGTGTGAGCGTACGCAAGACACGGTTTACTTTCCAGTAAATGTTATCGGCAACCTATACGTTAGCAACGGTATGTCGGCGGGTAATACAAAATATGAAGCGCGCGTGCAAGCACTATCAGAAATTTTTGAGCGCTATGTAAAGTTCAAAATCATCGCCGATGGCATCTGCCTACCGAACGTACCCGATGAGGTTTTAGCGCGCTACCCAAGCATTCAAGCAGGCATCCAAGAGCTAGAAGCGGCGGGTTATCCGCTATTGGTGCAAGATGCATCGCTCGGTGGCAAATACCCTGTAATGGTCGTGACCTTGCTCAACCCCGAAAACCAAGGCGTATACGCCAGCTTTGGCGCACACCCAAAATTTGAGGTGGCGCTCGAACGCGCATTGACTGAGTTATTACAAGGGCGTGGTTTAGATGCGCTAGGAGGCTTTGCCGAAGCAGGTTTTGATTTGGATGAAATCGCTAGTCCGCAAAATTTAGAAACGCATTTTATAGATTCCAGCGGCATAGTAAGCTGGGAGTTTTTACGCAATGAGCCAGACCATGAATTTAGCGACTGGGATGGCAAAGCGACAAGCACACAAGAAGAATTCAATTGGCTGTGCGAACGCATTCACGATGAAGGCAATGATATTTTCATTATGGATTATGAAGAACTGGGTGTTTACGCCTGCCGCGTACTCGTCCCCGGCATGTCAGAAATTTATCCACCCGATGATTTGGTTTGGGAAAATAATAACGCAGGCATGGATATTCGCACCGCTATCTTAGCCCAAAATAAAAGCAAAGAAGATTGCGAGGCATTAATTGAAAAGATAGATGATTTGAATGCAGACGACCAACACCCCGTAGCCGCACTCATCGGTTTACCCGCAGATAAAGACAGCATCTTCGCTGATTTACGCATTGCCGAACTAACCACTTTACTTGCTCTAAAAGTACAAGATAACGAACGCATTCAAGAAGGCTGTGAGTGGTTGCTACACTTTCGACAAGTTAACCCCGAGCGCCTAAAAACCTACCAATGTATCAACACACTTTTACAGTTTGAAGGCATGGTGGAATATGGTGCATCGCTTGAAAAGCTCTATGGCAAAAAAGTTTTGGGCGATGCGTTAGCGCTGATTGATGGTGAGGATATTTTCCCACTAGAGAGTGATTGGACGATGCATGGTTTATTGCTGGATGGTTATAAGAAGGTGTTGATTTAGCTTTGAGCGAACCACACCCCCCTAGTTTTAAGTGATAGCCCTTTTTTTAAAATTGATGTGGCTCTTATACCGCTACTCGTTGCCTCCCCAGAGTAGTTCATCCAACGATACATCTCCATCCGATGCAACAGGAATAACTTTTCCCTGCTTGATAGTAACACCCTCTCGCTCAAGAAGTTTTGTCTGCTTTTTATAAAAGTCACTGCTACTTTCAAACGCTAAACTGCGATCTGAGCGTACAACTCTGTGCCATGGCAACTGCTCAGGTGAGCGCGCCATCGCTTTGCTTACCATTCGGGCATGGCGCGGATAACCTGCCGCTCGCGCAACTTCGCCATAAGCCATGACTCTACCCACTTTAATTTGTGAAACCACGCTCCAGATTTTTTGATCAAATTTGTTTTGGAAATCAGACATATTCCAATATTAGCAAGCTTTACAGTATTTGTACTTTAATGATGAAACAATGATGAGTAATATTGACTGCTTTACTGAGTAAATGTTAATATAAGTTTATTAGTATTTACTTATTTAGGTTTTTTAGATGTCAATGATTAAAGAAATAGATGCGGCTGGGCTTAAAGAAATGATGGATAGCGATGAGGATATCCTGCTTTATGATGTGCGCTCTCAGGCAGAATTTATGCAGGGTATTATTGAGGGTGGCGAGTTTATGCCTATGCATACTGTTCCTCTAAAAATAAATGATTTACCCAAAGATAAGACCATCGTTTTTTATTGTCGAAGTGGCGCACGCTCGGGACAAGTTTGTGGTTATGTTGCACAAGAAGCGGGTATCGAAGCACTCAACCTACGCGGTGGAATAATTTCTTGGCACCAATCAGGTTTTGACGTTATTCGTCCTGAAGGGATGCAAGCCCAAGGCTAAGCTATTTAAACTAAAAAATGGGCTGGATAGAGTTTTACTCTTCCAGCCCATTTTTTTGCGTGTGATTTATAGCCAGCACATGAAAACTTATCACACAAAAACCTGATTTGGTTTTCATTGTACCGTATTATCATAGCCTTTATATTTAGAATTATTTGTTCCGTACGCTTATTTCAACGCAAAAGATATTAACTTTAGTAAGGAGTATGTATGTCAGTAAAAAATGCATTTTATGCACAATCGGGCGGCGTGACAGCCGTTATCAACGCATCGGCTTGTGGCGTGATTCAAACCGCCAAAAAGCACAACGATAAAATCGGTACCGTTTACGCAGGGAAAAACGGCATCATCGGCGCATTAACAGAAGACCTGATTGATACCAGTAAAGAGTCGGACGAAGATATTGCCGCTCTTCTGCATACACCATCAGGCGCTTTTGGCTCTTGTCGTTACAAAATGAAAAGTTTGGAAGATAATAAGAAAGAATATGATCGTTTGATCGAAGTTTTTAAAGCACACAACATTGGTTATTTCTTCTACAACGGCGGCGGTGATTCGGCTGATACTTGTTTAAAAGTTTCTCAATTATCTGAAAAAATGGGCTACCCCATCCAAGCAATTCACGTTCCCAAAACGGTTGATAATGATTTACCTGTTACTGATAACTGCCCAGGCTTTGGCTCAGTTGCAAAGTACATTGCAGTTTCAACACGAGAAGCAAGTTTCGATGTGAACTCAATGGCCGCGACCTCTACAAAGGTTTTCGTACTAGAAGTTATGGGTCGTCACGCGGGTTGGATTGCGGCTGCAGGCGCATTGGCGGCAGATGAAGATAATGATATTCCAGTGGTTATTCTTTTCCCTGAGATTGAGTTTAACCAAGAAAAATTCTTAGCATTGGTTGATTCAAAAGTAAAAAGCCACGGTTATTGTACAATCGTGGTATCAGAAGGTACGGCTTGGCCTGACGGACGCTTCCTTGCAGAACAAGGCACGCGCGATGATTTTGGTCATGCTCAATTAGGCGGCGCGGCTCCAGTGGTTGCTAATATTATTAAAGACGCTTTGGGTTACAAATTTCATTGGGCAGTTGCAGATTACTTACAACGTGCGGCACGTCATTTAGCTTCTAAAACGGATGTTGAACAAGCTTATGCATTAGGTGAAGCTGCCGTTGAGATGGCCGTTGCAGGTAAAAACTCTGTAATGCCAGCGATTATTCGCACTTCAAACAACCCATACAAATGGGAAATAGGATCAGGTAATTTAGCAGACATTGCTAATGTAGAAAAAATGATGCCTATGGATTATATCAGCGAAGATGGTTTTGGTATTACCGATGCGTGTCGTGAGTATTTATTACCTTTGATTGAAGGTGAAGATTACCCGCCATACAAGAATGGAATGCCTGTGTATGTAACGTTGAAGAAAGAGTTGGCTGATAAGAAACTACCAGAGTTTAAGATAAAGTAATTCAATTGTTTTCTCAGCAATAAAAAAGCCCTGCATTGCAGGGCTTTTTTATGTGTGAATTAAATACATCATATAAAAGTGGGGGGGTGTGCTTCCATATTTACTGAAGACTAGCTAGTTAAGGTATTTACGCAGTTGCGCTTCTTTAACTGTATTTTCAAACGCTTGGTAAGCTTCAAAATCAACACCTTCAACTGCTGGTACTACGCCACGGCTAAAAGTATCTATTTTTTCTTCTGATTGCTTCAATTGTAATTTAAGGCGTGCGTTCTCGCGGATTGATTCTGCTAGATAATCTTTTACAAGGCTTAGATCATTACTGCTTGATTGTCGCCTTTCCTTCCCATAAAAATGGTGCAGCCACCAACCAATCAAAGCACCTGCAATAATCGCCACAGTAGTAAGCAGCGCTGTTTGGTATAAAAAATAAGCCATAATATCTTCCTTGATATTTTTAAGTGATAGATTTCTTCTATCAATCACTCAATGTATTAAGCGTAATTCAACATCCTGTCAAATCACTATCTGTATAGTTTAGCAATGAACTAGCCATTAAGTCAGCTCAGTTTGTCAGCATTAATGGTGTTTTAATCTGTGAATATGAATAAGTTTTACCCAACTGATTACTTCTTAATCAGTCTTTAGCGTTTTTTTGACAGGTGATTCTGATAAAGGCTTTTGAATAATGATTTGGTTATCAATCTGGCGAACGCCCCAAATATGCTTTGTTGCATTTTCTACTTTTTGAGCCGTAAGCTTTGATGAAACTGAACCATTAAGCGTAACGTCTCGGCCCGATAGCTTTATATCCGCAATTGAAAGCCCAACCTGAGAGAAGCTATGTGCAATTTTTTGTTTCAATTCAGATTCAACTTGCGGGCGTAAAAAATACTCAGAAGCCGCAACCAAAGTAGCAACAACCAATACCGCCACCAAGAATAAAACGATGAGAGGGCTTTTGGAAAATCTGTCGGGAGATGTGGGGTTGTTCATTACACGAATCTACTTTAGTGGTTCAACGCGGCTAATTTAGCAAAATAGCTTTGCCACCGAACACTATAAAAGACAGCAGGAATAATAACAGTGATTAGAGGGCTTTCTCTTTATTTGCTTGCTATGTCTTTCCATGTGAGACTAGCAGACGTCTGGTTTTATTTGCATTGAAAGGATTAAAATGACACTTTATTACGTTCACGACCCAATGTGTAGTTGGTGCTGGGGATTTTGCCCTGCATGGCAAAAAATTCAAGCAGAACTTGCTGATGATATTTCTATTAAATATTTATTGGGTGGACTTGCCCCCGATAGTGATGAAATTATGCCCGAATCAATGCAATCTGATATCGCAGGCTATTGGCGAAAGATACAACAACATATTCCTGATACACAGTTCAACTTTGATTTTTGGGAAAAGTGCCAGCCAAGGCGCTCAACCTACCCTGCTTGTCGAGCCATAATCGCCGCTCGCAAACAAAACGCTGATCTTGAAAAAACCATGATTGAGTCAGTACAAACGGCTTATTATCTTGAGGCAAAAAATCCTTCAAATGATGATACCTTAGTGGCAATTGCTGAATCGCTCGATTTAGATGCTACCTTGTTTCTATCTGATCTAAACGCGACAGAAACACAGTATCAGCTAGAACAAGAAATACAATTCGGCAGAAAAATAGGCGCGCAAGGGTTTCCTAGTATGATTCTTGAGCAGAAGGGTGAATACCAATATGTGCCTTTAGATTACAATAATCCAAACCCAACGTTGGCTTTTATTCAACAAATCCTCTGATTGTATGCTGAAGTATCTACATAGCATAAAGCACACCCCCCTAGTTTTAGAGCATGCTTAAAAAGAGCATGTAAAACTAGGGGGGTGTGCTTTATTATTCCTATTTACTTCTCGGTAATAACCTAGTATTGAATACTATAATCAATCACCAATCCACGTTTGTCTGCGCTTATTTCTTGTTGCATTTTACCCATCATGCCACCCATTGACGACATCATCTCAGAAAGGTCTTTTCCTTCCATGCCGGTCGCTCTACCTTGTGGAATTACTTTTAAAACATTGCCAATAATTTCATAGTAGCGTTTACCATCAAGTGCAAAGGACATAATTTCTGGTTTGTCACCTTTGTAATCTTTAAGGTCAGGCTTGTCGTTACCGACCATAAAGTTGATAGCTTTTTCGCTACGGCTAATTGAAATAGGAGGTATTGGTAATCCTTTCGCAGGAATCACACCATCAGGTAACTTAATAACAGAGCCATCTTCTGGCACTTTGAGATTCGCTAACGCTGGGCTCATCATTGTAGACATTGCAAGCAACCCTGCAGGGTCATCCGATCCTATAGAAAGAAATACATCCAATTTTTTAGGTTGCATTCTTTCATCCAATTCAAGCTCATCAAGTGATACGTAGATGGATTTAAGTTGTGTTAAACCCATGTTCATTACCATCAACATGCCACCCATGCCTTTACGAATTTCTTTCGCATCAACCGCTTTACACTTATGTGTTTCACCAGATTTGATTAAAAAGTTTGAATAGGTCGTTACTGCTTCGCCTACTTTTTTAGCATTAAGGTTAAGCCCCATACTGAATATCGGGTTTGCAGAACGCTTAGCAATATTGGTTTTATTGGCAACTTCTTGAAGCACACTACTAACACCTTCGGACGTTTGGAACACCATTTCGTAATCCATATTGCCCGCTTTCATGCTTTTCGTACCGAAGATAATGCCAGGCATGTTATTAACATGATCATCAATCACACCTATACATGCCTTCTTTTCTTCTTCTGGCATTTTTCTCCATTTTCCGCCGCTTAAAATACCGCCAACAATTTCTTTTTTATTTAGGTTGTAGATTTTTTTCAGATTTACAAAGCCATCTCCAAAACCTTTGTAATCATTATCTTTTAAGAAGCCATCCCACTTGTCTTCGCTATAAGACTCTTTTGGCTGAGCTTTGCCGATAAGGTGATTCATCACATCAGCGCTGGTCTCTTTTGAAAACATAGACATCGCCAAGTGATCTTTAAGCAGTACCACTGCCATCTTTGGACCTTCATTCTCTTTGCTTTTAAAGCATTCAAACTCGCCACATTTATCTAGCTTAAGCTCATAGCCAGATTCATCTTCTGCGCGCTTCAATAGCTCCATTATTTTAGCTTTATCAGCAATACTCACACGCATAATTGGCATTAAATTATAGCCGTAGATAACAAACCTTGCTTTCAGTGAAAGCCCTGTTTCCTCAAACTTTTTATCAGCAATTTTAGTGCCTAATTCATCCGTCAAAGCTTTAAAAAATGCTTGGCCTTTATCCTTTGACTTATCATCTGATTTTTTAGCTTTGTATTGCATTTTAGCAATCATTTTAAACATGTCTTGCGAACGCTTCATATGAAAATCCATCACATCATCAGGGATGGGTTTTTTATTGGCAAATAGATACGTTGTGTCTGCAGGAACATGCGATAGCATCGTTTCAAAGTCTACACCACTGCTTGAGCCGCCAAATAAATTGCTAAAAAAGCCATCTGCCTGCGCCATTGATGTAACGGATAACACGCTGGCAAGCACGCCACCGATTAATATTTTTTTAGTGTTGTTCATGAAGTCTCCCTTCTTATAGTCGCTGTAATTAATTTTCTGTATTTCTAATTGTGATATGAAGTGTAGCAAAGATTTTTATATTAAACTGTGCAGATGTCATGCAAATTTCAAGTATCTGGTTTTTTATTAACGCGTAGTTGGAGAGATACGCCGCGTGGAAGTTCCTTAGTGTTTTGGATGAATACAGAAAAAGGACCTGCGCGAGTGGTTATCGAAAACCAAAAAGCCGTTTGTT
>CAYOHT010000003.1:22692-27945 GCA_964403815.1 uncultured Cocleimonas sp. | reverse complement strand
AAGCACACCCCCCCACTTTTGAATGATAGCTCGTTAGTTTTTTTAACGACTGCTATAAATCATACAAAGCTAACATGATGTATTTAAATGCAAGTTAAAAATACTGCTCCGCAGAAACATGCCCGGGCTTATGATTTAGATGTCTCTCCATTCCACGTTGTTCTTTTAAAATAGCCTTGCTGTCTTTAAGCATTCCGCTATTGCCGCATAACATTACGTGCGAATCTTCTTTGCTTATTTTAAGGTTTACTTGTTTTTCCAGGCTACCATCTTCAATCAAAGCAGGAATACGTCCCTTTAGAGCGCCTTCGTGTTCTTCTCGACTTACTACGGGAATGAACTGGAATTTATCGGGGTGTTCTGCGGCGAACTCTTGGATAAGCTCTGCATAACAAAGCTCGTCCGCATGAGGGACGGCATGTACTAAAATAATGTTATCAAAACGACCCCATGCATCTTGGGTTTTTAACATAGAAAGGTACGGCCCAATGCCTGTGCCTGTTGAAAGCATCCAGAGGTTTTTTACGCCTTTTGGGATTTGAGATAATACAAAGAAGCCTACGCAGGGCTGGGCAATTTCAAGCGTGTCGCCGGCTTTCAATGCGGCGAGTCCATTTGAAACTTTGCCACCTGGTACGGTATTAAAATAAACCTCAGCGTATTTTTCATCAGGCGTGTTGATTAGCGAATAGGGATTGGCAAAATTTTCTAATTCGCCGCCTTCACCTTTCTCATCCAAATCGCTTAAGGCTTCAATCTGTAGGCGTGCAAATTGCCCTGCTTGAAATGGCAACAGCTTAGCCTCAAAGATCAACGCATAATGCCGATCTGTAAGTTTTCGGTTTTCAATAACCTTTGCTGTTATCCAATTTGCTGCCATGGCTATTTATAAAGCTCCTATTCGGGAACAAAGTTTTCCACAGATGAAGGCCCATCACCCAGTAAGAATTTTTCCATTTCTTCTTCTAAAAACTTACGGTCTTTTGGGTTGATGGGCGATAGGCGATACTCATTTAACAACATAGTTTGGTGATCTACCCAGCCTTGCCATGCTTCTTTTGAGATGCCGTCAAAAATCTTCTGCCCTAATTCGCCAGGGTAGGTGAGCATATCTAAGCCCTCTGCTTCTTTGCCTAATTTTATGCAGTTAACCATTCGTGCCATTTTGTGTTCCTTTTACAATGTCTTTTGTAATGTTAAGTAATGTTTGTACGGGGGCTGCAAGCCCACCGTTAAATTCTGTAGTGACGTTATACCAGAGACTATCATCATGCTCCATCACACCCATCTTTAATGGGGTTTCCGTGTTAATAATCAAGGGCTGGATGTGTAAATGAAAATGACTAAAAGTATGTTTTATTTTTGAGAGCTTATCAGCCTCACTCAATGACATCCCGAAACTATCATCCAACCATTCTTCTGCCAGTGCAGTTTTATCAAATTGCGGAAAACACCATAATCCTCCCCAGATTCCCACAGGTGGACGTTTCTGCATCAACACTTCTTGCTGATCATTTTGAAGTATCAGCATCACGGTGTGCTTTTCTGGCATTTCTTTCTTCGGTTTTTTTGTAGGATATTCTGTTTGATTACCCTGCTGAAATGCCAAACAATCGGTTTTTAGAGGGCAATCCTCGCAACGTGGTTTGCTTCGAGTACAAAGCGTTGCACCTAAATCCATAATCGCTTGAGTGTAATCTGCATTTCTCGTTTTTGGCGTAGTCTGTTCTGCAAGTACCCAAAACTTTTTTAAAACATCTGCTTTTCCTGGCCAGCCAACAACCGTGAATACACGGCTCAGTACACGTTTCACATTGCCATCTAAAATAGCTTCTTGCTGGTTTGATGCAATGGATAATATCGCCGCCGCCGTTGAACGTCCGATACCCGATAAGGATTGCATAGACTCTAAATTATCAGGAAACACACCTGCAAAATCATCACAAACCATCTGCGCAGCTTTATGCATATTACGAGCGCGAGCGTAATAGCCCAAGCCTGACCAGTGTTTTAATACCGTGTCTTGATCTGCACTTGCTAATGTTTGCACATCAGGAAATGAAGTCATGAACTTTTCGTAGTACGGAATAACTGTTTTCACTTGTGTCTGTTGCAACATAATTTCAGACACCCAAACACGATAAGGGTTTATGTCTTGTTGCCATGGTAGGTTTTTGCGACCGTGCTGATCAAACCATGCCAGTACTTTTTGCGGGAACTTAGTCACGCTTCAAAAACTCGCCACTTTGATGTTTCCACATTGATGCGTAATTACCCCCTTTTTCAAGTAACTCTTGATGTGTGCCTTCTTCAATGATCTTGCCGTTTCCTAAAACGATAATCCGATCCATGCGCAAAATAGTCGAAAGTCTGTGCGCAATTACAATGGCGGTTCTATTCTCAATCAAATCAAATATAGCGGTTTGGATTTGTTTTTCGGTGATTGAGTCCAGCGCGCTGGTTGCTTCATCAAGCACCACAATAGGCGCATCTTCGAGGAAGGCTCGCGCTAATGCGATACGCTGTTTTTCACCGCCTGAAAGTTTTACACCACGTTCGCCAACCATGGTTTCAAACTTTTCTGGAAGCTTTTCAATAAACGCCAAACTTTGCGACTTTTTGGCAACATCTCGTATTTTTTCATCGCTAACATCTGCATTTAAGATGATATTGTCACGCACCGAACGGTGAAACAGTTCTGGTTGTTGCGGCACTAAGGAAATCTGATTGCGTAATGAATCTAAAGTAAAGTCGTTAGCATTCTGCCCGTCAAAGTAGATATTACCTTGTTGTGGTTCAAAAAAGCGGAACAGTAATTTTGTTAACGATGTTTTACCCGAACCCGATTGCCCAACTAGCGCCACTTTTTCACCCGCTTTAATCGTAAGAGAGAAGTCTTCAAACAGACAGCTGCTCGTTGTTTCACTGCCTGAGTAAGCAAAGTTGATATTATCAAACTGTATTTCGCCCTGACTGATTGTTAATGGTTTAGCGTTTGGTTTATCTTGTTCAATATCGTCAATTTCAATGACTTCTGCCATTTCTGTGGCATCTGCCAGCGCTGTAAAGAAGTTGCGAAAATTGCGTCCAAACTCCCACAGGCGTTGTACTAAAATTAATAAAATAGATTGAAAGAGAACGAACTCACCGACATTAAACTCGCCCAGTTGCCACTTGTCTATCATGAGATAAACCAGCACAAGCTCGATGCCCATGGTCATAATGCCTTGTATGGAAAAGGAGACGAACATTAGTATCCAAGCTATTTTCTTTTTCTTATAAACAACATCCGCTTTTTCATCGACATTGCCTTGCTCTTGTTTTTCTAAGGCAAAACTTTTTACAATAAAGATATTGCTGATGGCGTCGGAATACGCGCCACCCAGTTTTGAGTCGTATTCGGCAACGGCTTTATCGTATTTAAGCTTCCAAACGGAAAACCCGACACTCCAACTAATAAAGGCAACCACCCAAATTAAAAAGTAAAATGCAAACTCAGGGTAGTGCTGATAAAACAAGATAAAGGCTACGCTAATGCTAAGTACATTCTGCATAAACTGGAATAAAAACCAGTCCATAATGACTTCATAAGAGCGTGAAAATCGGCTGGCTTGCTTGATTAAACTGCCTGAAAAGTTGTTTTCAAAAAAATTAAACTTCTGCCTTTTTAACACAGCAAAACAGCGCTTTTCTAACAGCCGTACACCACCCGCATCAACAGGGATTATGCCAATTTCAAGTATCCGCCACGATGTCCAGATGCCTGCATAAAATAGCACCACCATCCAAAAATTATCCAGCATCATTTGCGCCGTTTCTGCACTAAAAGGTTGTGCAAAACCATTGGCAATATTTTTATAGAATACGGGCACATAAATGCTTAGCACCGTCGCACAACACACACCAATCATCACCAGCAAAAACCACCAACGGTGATGCCATGTTGTACGCACATATTCTTTAAAAATCGTATTCATTTGAAAGAGTTTACTGCAAAGACTTGATAAGTGATGAATTAAACTGCATATTTTACAAAGAAACATAAACCCTAAGTCAGAAACCCCTAAAGGAAATTACATCATGGGCGCAGCTAGCAAAGTCGTATCAATGTACAAACCATCCACGTGGAAAGAAAAAGGTTTGAAATGGACGATTGGCCTGTTCTTTGTCACCTTTTTATTGCTCATGCTCTTGCTAATGTTTTTTTGGAGTAACGAGCCAGACCGCTTTGATGTAAACACAAATGCCCAAGAAGTAGCAAAAGAGATGGAGGTTCAACTCGTTAATGGGTTTACAACCACGGCTACCTTGGCTCGCCTCGTTGAAACTTTACTCGATAAATCAGGTGGGTTTATTGAAAACGACAAAATGCCACCAGGCGTATTAATGGACAATATGCCAAACTGGGAGTTTGGCGTGCTGGTTCAATCGCGCGATATGGCGCTGGCATTACGCAATGATTTAAGCCGTTCTCAATCTCAATCAACAGAAGATAAAGACTTGGTTAATGCCGCTACAAAATTTCATACCGATACTTCGCTATGGATACTGCCTCCAGCAGAAAGCCAATATCGAAATGGTATAAAATCATTAAATAAATATTTAGGGCTACTTGTCAAAACCAGTGAGTCAAACGCGCAGTTTTATTCTCGTGCAGATAATTTAGTAGACTGGCTAGGTTTGGTTAAGAAGCGTTTAGGTTCGCTCTCACAACGCCTCAGTGCCAGCGTAGGGAAAAAGCAACTCAATACTGATCTTGCAGGGGATGCTGAGGCAAAACAATCTACACCTAATGCTTCTTCAAACTTTATAAAAACCAGTTGGTATGAAGTTGATGATATTTTTTATGAAGCGCGCGGGCAAACATGGGCGCTGATTCATCTGCTAAGAGCGATTGAAGTAGATTTTAACAGTGTACTCAGAAAGAAAAATGCACTCATTAGTCTGCGTCAAATCATCCGCGAACTTGAAGGCACACAGCAAGCGATGTGGAGCCCTATGATTTTAAACGGCAAAGGCTTTGGCTTTGTGACGAATCATTCATTGGTAATGGCTTCTTATATCTCACGCGCGAATGCGGCGTTGATTGATCTTGAACGATTGCTACAGCGGGGTTAATTATTTAAGATTACAAAGCACACCCCCCTAGTTTTACATGATGATTGTAGAATAGACAACATCATGTAAAACTAGGGGGGTGTGCTTTTAATTAGGGTCTGATGACAGCTAAGTCATTAAAGGAGAGACTGATCA
>CAYOHT010000003.1:19640-22592 GCA_964403815.1 uncultured Cocleimonas sp. | reverse complement strand
GATCAATCACGGTGCAAGCATACATTCACGAACCACTAATAACTGGTTACCCATTCATCACGCAACAAGATTCCGTAAAGCAAATATCGCAAACTATTTAATGCAGAAAGGCTCATCGCCGCACGCAAGAACATCTGATGGCTTAAGTGCGATTGATATGGCAAGAGCAGTAAAAGATCAACGACTGCTAGGACTGTTTGGGGCTAGATAGCCAAACTACAAAACGATCATGTAAAACTAGGGGGGTGTAAAAGCACACCCCCCTAGTTTTACATGATGTTTTTAGCCGCCGAAGACGCCCTTTAACATATAGAAGAACATAATAGAAAGAGCCGCACCTGCGGGTAGCGTAATTACCCAAGACATAAAGATATTACCGACAACGCGCAAATCAATTGCCGCAATACCACGAGCCAACCCAACACCTAGAATCGCGCCTACTAGCGTGTGAGTGGTTGAGATGGGTATGCCTGTATAAGACGCTAATACCACGGTCATCGAAGCAGCAATCTCAGCAGAAAAACCACGTGTTGGTGTTAGCTCGGTAATGTTTTTGCCAACGGTTGCCATCACGCGATAGCCCAGTGTTGCAAGACCTATAACAATACCAACGCCACCAACGAGTAAAACCCAGCCAGGTAAAGCAGATTTTGCGGCAAGCGTTCCATCAGTGGCAATACCAATAACGGCCGCCATTGGACCAACGGCGTTTGCCACATCATTAGAGCCATGTGCAAATGCCATCGCTGCCGCAGTAAAGACCATCATAACGGCAAAAATCTTTTCAACATTAGCGTAGTGAAAACGTTTTTCGGCAACCTTGTCAAACTTAACACGGCGAATTAACACCATTCCAATAACAGCAACTAACAAGCCTAGTAATCCCGCGTAAACAAACTCCATCCCGTTATTCACATCAAGACCAATATGCTTTAAACCTTTTTTAATGGTGACCAAAGCAATCATGAACCCTACTAAAAAGAGGTAAAATGGGCCATATTTTTTAGCATTTACTAAAGGCTCTTGGGTGTTTATGATCAGTTTTTGAATACTCATAAAAACAGCAAAAGCCATCGTTCCCGCTAGAACAGGAGAAACAACCCAGCTCATAACGATTGTACCAACCTTGCCCCAACTAACCGCATCCATACTTACACCAACGGCGGCAAAGCCAACTACGGCGCCAACAATACTGTGTGTGGTTGATACGGGCCAACCTTTCATTGAGGCTATTAACAGCCATGTACCCGCGGCTAATAGTGCCGCTAACATTCCCCAAATTAATAAGTCTGGATTACCGCCAAAAGCATCAAGATCAATAATGCCTTTGCGAATGGTTTTGGTTACTTGCCCACCCGCTAAATAAGCACCCGCAAATTCAAAAATAGCAGCGATAATAATCGCTTGTTTAATGGTTATGGCTTTAGATCCAACCGATGTTGCCATTGCATTAGCCACATCATTTGCGCCGATTCCCCACGCCATAAAAATGCCAAAAACGGCAGCAAGGGTGATATAAATACCTGCTGTACTTGAAAGGAATTCTGTTGCACTTGTGAAAAGTTCCATCATTTTATATTCCCCCCTTTAGCGCGCTAGCATTAGTGATAAACGACTGCCAACACGTTCGGCGTTATTCGCTACATTACCCACCCAGTCAATCAGACGATAAATGAAAATCACATCGACAGGGCTCAATTCCGACTCTAATTTGAACAGTGTTTTGCGTAAACCATCTTGCATTTTATCTGTTTCACTTTCGATACGACCTAGTTCAACCAGCATCTCTTCCACGTGGTCAACTTCAAGCCCACGAAAGCCTGTTTCAACTAATTCATCCAACTCATTGATGCTTTGTAATGCTTGCTTAACCGTATCAATGCAACGGCTAGTGAGTTCTAAGAAAGGTGCATTCATTTCATCTGGCAACGTCATATTGCGCCCAACAATTAATGAAGCGATACTTTTAGCTTGGTTGGCAATCATATCTTGCCTGAGAAGAACATCCAAAATATCACGACGGTCTACGGGCATAAACAAACCTTTCGGTAAGTGCGTACGAAGGTCTTTCTTCATTTCGTCGGCATCATGTTCACCGTCTAATATCTCTTTTTGAGCAGCAAGGATTTTGTCTTGATCAGATTCAATCATGCCCTCAATCAACGGTGTTAGATGTTTAATGCCCGTGTAAACGCGGTACATATGCTCTTGTAATGGAGTGATTGGAGAACGTCCAAAAAGACCAGACATGTAATTCTTTGCAACCATAGCGACACCTATAATAATTGGGGGTTGGTGGGGTTATTGTTGTGCGCATTTTAGGGCGTAGGGAGAAGGCTGTAAAGCGATAATCTCAAAGCTAAAAATATTATCCTGCTATTGGAGAGCCTGAACAGGCTAATTATTTTAGCTTGCTAAAACTATCACTACTTTTCTCTATTTAAATTAGAATCGACCTGATTAAGCTCTCCTACAGATGACCTGTTCGACTAAACCGCCTTCTTTGCCAAGGCCAAATATATTTTTTATTTTCTATCATCGCATATAATGCTTCGCTATTTTTCCAGGGGCCTGCCGCGACAACACCCTGCAGGCGACCTCGCTTAAGCACCAGCTTGCGGTAGACCATTTTTTTAATATCACGGTACATAATTTCGTTGTTGCTTATTGAGCTTTCACCATTATCGCCAATGCTTAAAATAGGATATTCGATTACCTTTAATTGCGACATGCTGATAGAGCCTTTGTATATAGCTTTTTTACCCGTGAGGATTTTAGCGAGTACAGCAGCTTGTTCAAAGCCAGGCTTAACTAGCCCATAAACATGACTACGATGTTCTGCGCACTCGCCAATAGCATAAATATTATCATCGCTAGTTTGTAAGCTATCATCAATAACAATGCCACGATTTACGTGTAAGCGATGCTTTCGAGCTAAACCAATGTTGGGTT
>CAYOHT010000003.1:0-19540 GCA_964403815.1 uncultured Cocleimonas sp. | reverse complement strand
ACAATGCCACGATTTACGTGTAAGCGATGCTTTCGAGCTAAACCAATGTTGGGTTTAATACCGATGGAAATAATAACCGTATCGCAAGGAATTATCTCGCCACCCTGTAATAGAACTTGTTTTACACTGCCTTCCTTGCTCTCAATGCGTTTGACCTGAGTCTGCTTCAGCACATCAATGCCAATATCATCGAGGTATAGCCTTAAATAGACTGAAGCACGATCATCTAGCTGGTGATACATCAAACGTGTGCTATTTTCAATAATTGTGACTTTGGTGTTGTGGTTTTTCATGGCGTGCGCCGTATCCAGCCCCACTAAACCGCCGCCTATAACAACCGTATGCCTACTCGCTGTTTGGCGACTTTTTAATAACTCTGCATCACGAATATCGCGAAAAGTGAATACCTGTTTTAAATTGCTACCTTCAACATCTAACTTTTTAGGTGATGAGCCTACAGCGATGACTAATTTTTTATAAGGGTGCTCGACACCTTCGCTGTCAGTGACAAAGGTCTTTTCTCTATCTATTTTAGTAATAGGATTATTGAGAAAAACATCTAGGTTTTTACTGGAAGGTAATTTGCTTGATGCATGTAACGCATCTTCTGATAATTCGCCCGCTAGCATTTGTGAAAGGTTTTCACGGCTGTAGGGCTGTTGTTGCTCACCGCCGAATACTTTTATTTTTACATTTGATTGCTGATGTAGTAACTCATGAATAAAGCGAACGCCGACAGACCCTGTGCCAATGACTATTATGGGTAAGTTGCTACTATTGATTATATTCTCCAAGATGAACGCTTCTATGAAAGGAGCATAGCTTATTTTATAATATCACGCCCTTTTTTAGTGCGCTCACGCCCATACTTATGTACCCCATTAGGCTAGTATCTCTAATTAAATCAATCCTATACCATAATAAAAATAATGTTTTTTCAAGGTGATAAAAATGAGTATGAGAAATGCAATTGATTTACCCATAGAGCGTTGCCCTGATGGCTACCTAAAAAACCCAGAAGACTGGAACGAAGATTTGGCGCGTCAGCTGGCTTCAGAGTGGAAAGGGCTAGATTTTACCGATGAGCACTTTTCTATTTTGCACTTCGTGCGTGCTTTTCATGAGGAGCATCAAATCACGCCTGATGTGCGCGATGCCACAAAATATTTAATCAGTAATGGTATGGCTAAAAAAGAAGCCAAGAAACATCTATTCAAGCTATTTCCAAATGGTTATATGCAACAAGGTGTGCAACTTGCAGGAATGAGGCGACCTACAGCGTGGTGTGTAGGCTAGCTGATACTATACCTGCATCATGTAACTTTGCATAAATTCTAGCAGCCGCTAAAAAACTAACGAGCTATCATTCAAAAGTGGGGGGGTGCTTTATATTCTTCTGCTTATAGCCTGAGGAATTATTATTCGTTCTCAGCCTCAAGCACAGCAACGCTGATTAACTTGCCGATAGCGCCATCGAAATTTTCCCACTCTTGATACTTTTTTAATTTTTTAACAATGATAGGTTTCATTTCGAAGGATTCCATATCATCGTCTAACAGCTTCTTGCTGGTATCGTAAATGATATATAAAAACTCACGGAAGTCAGACAATACTTCTTTGCCTCCTGCAGGGCCATGACCAGGCACTACAACTTTAATATCAAGGGCTAAGGCAACATCCATTGCCATCATATTCCCCACATAACTACCATCATCAAGGCGTGGCATTCGCATATTAAATGTGTTGTCTCCTGTGACTAAAACCTTATCTTCCACGATTTCATACATGGCATCGGTCTTGGTATGGGCAAGCTTATTCAAGTGTGCTTTGATAGTGATGTTGTCAATTTTTACTTCTTGATTGTTTTCTAACGCGATTGTGGGGATGATTGCCTCAGTGCCTTCTGTTGCACCTTCGGTCAATGCCATCATTAATTTAATCCATGACTCTGCTTCGCCAGCCTTAGCTTCTTCAATCAATTCAGGGTGAGCGTATATTTTCACATCAGCATTTTCTTCAAAGAATGCCTGGTTAGCCAACCAATGATCACCGTGTACATGGCTATTAAATACATGCGTGATGGGCTTGTCGGTTTGTTTACGGATTTTTGCAAGCAATGCTCGACCAACCTGCACACTTGAACCAGGATCAATCACTACAACACTTTTATCGGTAATAACAAATACAGGATTATTCATAAACCCTTTGTTTTCAGGGTTTGGTGCGGTGAGTGGCCCAAATATTCCCCATGTGTGTTCTGCCAGTTTTTGTGCCTCAAACTTATCCATAATGCCTGCTACATCTTTTGCGAAGGCGGTGGTGTTTACAAATAGTAATGCAATAAATAGTAACGATGGTTTTAAGGCGAGCTTCATGCGATTTTTCCGTAGTATTTCGTTACGAGTATCATACTAAACAATGATACAAAAAGAAAACAATGAATGAATAACGGATGGGAGTAGAGTTAACCAAGTGAGAAGTGAGGTTATTAGTGGTTGTTAAAGATGGTGGCCCGAGGTGGAATCGAACCACCGACACGAGGATTTTCAATCCTCTGCTCTACCGACTGAGCTATCGGGCCATTTTTATGAAGTCCAGAAAGGGCTTCCTTGCGCGAGGTGCGTATTAGAGCGGTTTAGCTTTTTTTTGTCAAGCGTTAAAGTGTGCAAACTTATACTTTAAGAGTGAAGCCAATAGTGACACTGCACCAATAATTTCAAACTAGGCGCATAGGTAAAAATTATGCTACTCTTGCCACTAATATAAAAAGTAAATAATGAGGGAAGAGTATGAAAGCACTAAGCTTCGAAGGCTCTGGAATGGAGTATTTTAAGATCTGGATTGTCAATGTGTTGTTAACCATTGTGACACTGGGGCTTTATTACCCGTGGGCAAAAGTTCGTAATAATCGTTATTTTTATGCGAACAGCACACTTGAAAATAGAAACTTTGAATACCATGCAACAGGTAAACAGCTATTTATTGGTTACCTTATCGCAATGGCGTTGTTTATTGTTTATGTTGTTATAGGTAATGTATTCCCAATAGGGGGCATAATTGTTGCGGTTATTTTTGTTCTTGCTCTGCCTTGGATTATTTGGCGAAGCCTAAAGTTTAATATGCGCATGACCAGCTTCAGCAATGTACGTTTTGGTTTCGCTGGCAAGCTTTCTGGTTCTTATCTTAATTTTCTAGTCCTCCCTATTTTATTATTTATCTTAATTTATGGCGGGCTTGCTTTAAGCATTGGAATGGCGATAGGTTTCATTGGCGGAGGAGTTGTAACTGGGATTATCATTATGCTGGCAATAATAGCTTTAGGGGTTTTTGCCTATGCCTATATGAAGAAAAGAAATACCAGTTATATCATCAATGGATCTCGTTATGGACAGGGCGAGTTTATAACGAAGGTGGAAACGAAAAAATTCGTCATTATTTTATTAAAAACATTTGGTCTTGGGATATTAGCCTTTATCGGAATTTACGCTGTGCTAGGCGTAATCCTCTATTTTACTGTTGGCATGGATAGCATGAAAACAATGATGAATATGGGAGAAGATCCGGTAGCAATGCAACAAGCTATGAGTGGAATAATGGGGGTTATTATGGTTCTAGGTTACCTACTTTTCATCATCGCCGGCATGCTAGTCTTGGCTTATTCACTGACAAGACAGCGCACCTATGTTTATGACAATACCAAACTCGATGAAAAAATCACTTTCAAATCTACGTTAAAAGCAAAGCCTTTGGCATTTGTTATGGTAACAAACTTTCTGGCTATTATTTTTACACTAGGCTTGGCCTTTCCATGGGCAAAAGTTAGGTTAGCTAGATTGATGCTAGAAAACACTCAAGTCAGCACTGACGAAGGCTTTGAAGCGTATCTCACACAAAAAGAGAAAGAAAGCTCATCGCTAGGCGACCAAATCGGTGATGCATTTGACGTTGATGTAGGGCTAGGCTTCTAGTCTATGATCAACGGAAAATGGCATGCACAAGGGAGTGCCGCGCAGTCTGATGCGACACTCCGAAGCGCCGATGGCATTTCATTTCATATTGATGTAGTCGATGGTGCTAGTTTTATGGGCGCGCTAGACACGCTGAAAATTAGTGATCGTTTGGGCAATGTCGAGCGTAAAGTCACCCTAGAAGATGGCTCAATATTCGCCACCAGCGATAATGATGCCATCGACATGCTATTCAATAAGCACTCCAGCGCAAATGGTATTTTGCATCGAATAGAAAACAATATGGGCTGGGTAATTACCGCATTGGTTGTCACCGTATTATCCACCGTTGCTTTCTTTAAATGGGGCTTACCGTGGGGAAGTGATAAAATAGCCCACGCGCTACCGCATGAAACCAATCAACTTATCGCAGGCAATACACTTAAGTTTTTGGACAACTATCTTTTTGATAAAAGCCAACTTGATTTCGAAAAAAGGCATCAAATACGCGAACATTTCAAAAAAAATATCGCGCCACTCAGCACAAGTGAAGATAGCAAGGTAAAGTACAAGCTACACTTTCGCGCATGGAGTGAAGGTGGCGATGGTATTCCCAATGCTTTTGCTTTGCCTTCAGGCGATATCATCTTAACCGATAAGTTTGTCGAACTCAGTAAAAGCCAAGATGAAATAGATTCTGTACTGCTTCATGAAATGGGCCATGCCATACACCGCCATACCTTAAAAAGGGTCATCGAAGGTACGTTTGCTACCGTTATAGTTATGGTTGTAACTGGCGACAGTAATGGGCTTGCTGATATGGGGCTAGGTCTGGGCTCATTAATGCTCAGTAGTAACTATGCACGCGACCATGAGTCAGAAGCAGATTTATATGCTTTTGAGCATATGCTCGTTGCTAAAATTGACCCCATTGCTTTCTCCACCATTATGAATCGAATGACGAAATATATGGAAGAACTTGATCCCAAAGCTGATTCAAGCTCTGAGTCAAAAACCAAAAAAGACGAAGAAACGAGTACAAGCTTGAAGAAAAACAAAGATGATAAAGTTGCAGAAGACAGTGATAAAACGATTTTAGATTATCTATCCTCACATCCTCCCACCGAACAACGTGCAGAGATTGCAAGACAGTATAGTGAGTGTTTTAAAAAAGGCATGACTACTTGTGATATTGTAATCGAAAAACAATAATATTCTATTTCCAGAAGCACACCCCCCACCTTTCACATGATAATTATGTAGCCCTTAAATATACTAGGAAGAACAATGTCAGATACAGATGATAAGTTTTACGATAGAGCCGATGAATATATCGACTTAGCTAATAAACAAATAAACGACAACTCCAACGCCGTGGATGTTAGCGCTTCATTTTTATATTCTGCCAGCCGATTCAATGCTTGGATAAGCGCTGCAGGTTTTAAAAATGGAAAAGAAATGGCAGAAGTAAAAGATGAAATGCTAGAACATTTTGTGAAAGACTATCGCGACATGTTAGAAGAAAACATGACAGACTATATTGAGAACTTTAGTGAATATATGCAGGTGAAATGATTTATGATTAAAAGCAGTTCTGCTGAGATCGTTAAAGCACACCCCCCTAGTTTTACATGATGCTTTGCAAAACATCATGTAAAACTAGGGGGGTGTGCTTTTTCCTCTTTAGCTGAATCCATATTCAATATAATGAAAAGCAATATTCATATCACCGAGAAAAAACTCAAGAGCTGGGCAACGGAGCTAGGTTTTCAAGATTTAGGCATCAGTGATATTAACTTGTCAGGCGAAGAAGCCTATCTAAAAAACTGGTTAAAGAAAAAATTCCACGGCGATATGGAGTGGATGCAACGCCACGGCAATAAACGCACCCGACCTGCTGAACTAGAACCTGAAACAATTAGCATTATCAGTGTGCGTATGAATTATCGCCCACCTCAAACACATGACCCCATAATGATTTTGAATCACCCAGAGCGCGCGTATATTTCTCGCTATGCGCTGGGTCGTGATTACCACAAGATGATGCGTAAGCGCTTGCAAAAATTGGCTACAAAATTGCAAGAAGCGTTAGCAGAAGAAAGCACTGACCTGCAATACCGCGTCTTTGTAGACAGCGCGCCAGTGATGGAAAAGCCACTCGCAGTCAAAGCAGGCTTAGGCTGGATGGGAAAGCACACCAATGTGCTAAGCCAAGATGCAGGCTCGTGGTTTTTCTTAGGCGAGATTTATACAAACCTACCGCTCACAAGCTCCCATCCTGTCGAAGAACGCTGCGGTGATTGTGTCGCTTGTATTGATATTTGCCCCACCAAAGCCATTGTCAAACCCTATGAACTCGATGCGCGCCGTTGTATTTCCTATCTCACTATTGAGCATAAAGGTGTTATCGCAGAAGAATTTCGAGAAGCAATCGGCAATCGTATTTATGGTTGTGATGACTGCCAGCTAGTTTGCCCTTGGAATCGTTTTGCCACCGACGCTGAACAAGCCGACTTTGCCATTCGCAACAACCTTGACTCTGCCCAACTACTCACGCTATTTGCTTGGACTGAAACGGAATTCTTAAAAAAGTTGGAAGGCTCACCTATACGTCGCATTGGGTTTGAGCGCTGGCAAAGAAATATCTCAATCGCCTTGGGGAATGCCCCGCCATCCCCCATGATTATCAAGGCGCTTGAAGAAAAGCACACTTCTTCATCTCAGGTCGTTCAGGAACATATCAATTGGGCACTTCAGCGACTAAAATAGTCCACTTGACCAATTATTGATCACTTTAGCTGGTATGATATATGTTGTTCGCGTACCTTCATGAACCTAGTACATGGACTTAGTACAAAAACACTTTTAAAAAATATAAATCTAACGAGAAACAGGGAATGTTAAGTAAAATATCTTCAGGGCTTTTTTTGCTGCTATTTAGCGTACTACTCAGCACACACGCACAAGCCGAAATAGGCGCAAGCAATATCTACACCACCGTAGAAAAATCTGTTTACCAAATACGTGTTATTAATAAACAAACGGGAGACAAATCAAGCATTGGCTCTGGCTTTGTTATTAGCAAAGACAATATTCTGGCTACCAACTATCACGTTGTTAGCGAATACGTTAATGACCCTGACCTTTTCCGCTTGGAGTATCTTGCCACCAACGGCAAGAAAGGTCCTTTAGAGCTAATTGATTTTGATGTCGTCCATGATCTCGCTGTTATTAAATCTAAAGAGCCGATGGGCGCACCGCTTACAGTAGCGCCTTTGCCACCCAAGGGAGCGACGCTGTTTTCATTAGGCAACCCAATGGATCTAGGCTTCACCATTGTTAAAGGCTCTAATAACGGCATTCTTACCAAAGCCGAAGATGGCAATATCCTATTTTCAGGAAGTTTAAACCAAGGCATGAGCGGCGGCCCAACGCTGAATAAAGATGGTCATGTGATCGGTGTTAACGTGGCAACCTCGGGAAATGATATTAGCTTTTTAGTCTCTGCCCAATATTTAACCGTCATTCTTGATCGCCTTGAAAAGAATAACTACAAGCCTGTTGGAGATCGCTTTGCACACAAGGCCGAACAAATCCGCGCAAACTCTAAGAAAATAGTCAATAAAATACTAAATAACAAATGGAGCAGTAAACATATTGGGCATCTCATCGTTCCCGAGAGGCTGGATAAATCAATACTCTGCTGGGATGCCAGCCGCAAGCCAAAGAAGGATGATTTACTACGCTCTTATCTTACAACCTGCTCCAATAGAGATAATATTTATGTGTCGGAATCTCTCAATATCGGCACGATAAATTATGATTACACCTGGCTACAAACGAAGGATCTTAGCCCCGTACGGTTTTATCGCCATTATCAAAAAAGAAACCATAGTATTATTGGAAGCCGTGCTAATAAGCGGGATGTTACCAACTTTGCATGCCATACAGACTTTACTAAAATTGCTTCGCAAGACTTTAAAACAACAGTTTGTCGCCGTGACTACCTTAAATATGAAGGCCTAAGCGACATGATGTTCACTACCGCATTGGTAGGCAAAGAAAACAAAGGTTTTCTGTTTAATCTCGACTTAACAGGCACGGACTCTAAAACCGCATTAAATCTATTCACTCGCATGTTGGAGACATTCAAATGGGAAAAGTAATACTTGAAACGATTCAACGTGGTGTACATCGCTATCATAAGATCGACTCCTTCCCTGTTACTATAGGGCGCGCATTTGATAATGATATTATTTTACAAGATGTCACAATTTCACCACACCATCTTGCCATTTTAAATGAAAATGATGCGTATCAAATTCATAACCTAAGCGATGAAAATGGCACCAAAGTTAATAAAAAGAAAATTGGCAATGAACCTATAGAAATTAGCTTACCTGCAAACTTTCAAATTAGTGGCGTAAAGGCTCGTCTACTGGCGACTGATATGAAAGTAGAAGAAACACGCGTGCAAGATTGCAGTGGTCTCTTCTGTATTTTTAGTAGCCCTATTTGGGCAGCACTTTTGCTTGTAGTAACGGTTGCCTTATTTTTTGTGGATCGCTATCTATCTACCCCTGTTGTTAAAGAGCCTCTTTGGTATCTAAGTAATGTGCTGCCCTCTGTATGGGTCATGCTAGGCATTGGTATTCTCATTGCAAGTATCAGTCGATTATCAACCCACCGATGGGAGGTTATCCCTGCGATTAGCATTGCCTCATTAATCTTTTTAGTGCCGCAGGTTTTTGAGTATCTTGGCCACATTATGGCTTACTTATTCACCTCTGATAGCTTAGGTAGCTGGCTGAAAAACTCTGCAAAGTTTCTCATCATTCCAATACTGCTGGCTACATTCATTGTAAAGACAGTCCATTCAAAATGGTTGCCTGCTATCGGTGTGGCAGTACTTGCTTATTCACCTTTCTTGGCATATCAAGTTTTAGGACTGGTTGATGAACTATCACTCATTTCTGGCTTCTCGAAAGTACCCTCCTACAGTCACACATTATTACCAGGCGACAACCGTTTGAATAAAACAATTTCTTTGGAGCAGTTTGCAAAGGAAGCAAATAAAACAACCACTTTGCGCGTACAAAAAATGCTTAAAGAGGCAAGGGAAAAAGAAGAAAAGGAATCTTAGGAGACTGATTAATTCATCACCTAGCTTTGTATAAATTCTAAAAGTCGTTAAAAAAGCTAACGAATACATCATCTAAAAGTAGGGGGGTGTACTGCACATCACCCTATAAGATAAAGTATTTCCTTAAAGGTCACCCCAGCATTGTTGACACGCTGTTAGCCCAGCAATAACGGCAGTTTCAGCTCTTAGAATTCGGCTACCAAAACTTATAGGGATTACGCCTTGTGTTATCATCGCTAGCTCTTCTTCATCCGTGAAGCCACCTTCAGGGCCTACCATCAGCGTAATCGCTCGACTACCTTCAAGATTGTTATCAGCGCCATCATTAAATCCTTTCAGAGCATTAATTTTAGGGTGATTACCCGGCAACATAGCAATGCATTTCTCATTATCGGCATTACTCTGCAAGAAATCTTCTATTACTTTAGGCTCATACAGCTCAGGGATGGCAGTACGCCCTGACTGCTCACACGCAGCTATTATCACCCCTTGCCAATGCTGCATTTTCTTCTCAAGGCGGTTCTTTTTGATCTTTATTACACTACGTTTCGTATATATCGGCTGAATGATTGAAACGCCTAGTTCAACCGCTTTTTGAATAGCAAAGTCCATTTTATCTGGCTTTATTGTCGCTAGTGCTAAAGTGGTGCTTAGTGATGATTCGCGTGTTATGGGGTCAAAACTTTCTATAAAAACCCGCGAATTTCGCTTATCTGCCAAAACAAGTTTTGCTTGATATTCCCCACCATCACCGTTAAAAAGAATTAAGGTTTGATCTATTTTTAAACGCAACACCTGTATCGCATGGCGATGGTTTCCATTAGAAAGCGCTAGCTCTTCATCGATACGCATTTTACTCTGTTGATAGAACCGTGATATTTTCATGGGTTTAATGCTCTCATAGCATCTATTTTAGAAATAGAAGCGTAATCATTTTATACAAAACAATAAAGCTTCTTTTCTATAAATTGATCTTATGCAGATATTAGCAGTAGTTTAGCTTTATATAATATTCTTATAAACTAATATTTCGGTATATTACCATTCTCTGTTATACTCGGAGGTACTTCCTATTGGAATAGGACTAATCTGGTAGTCTAAACTAACATTTTTAAGAGGTTGTACATGGAAACGAAAAAGCTCGCGATTATTGCAACAAAAGGTACGCTCGACTGGGCTTACCCTCCATTTATTTTAGCATCTACAGCAGCAGCGCTAGGTTATGATGTAGAAGTATTCTGTACCTTTTATGGTTTACAGTTGTTGAAAAAAGACGTGAGTGATCTACAAATTAGTCCTCTTGGAAATCCTGGCATGCCAATGAAAATGCCTATGGGCCCTACTTGGTTCAGAGACATTAACTGGAATATCCCAAACATTATCCAGTCTAACGTACCAGGCTATGAAGCCATTGCAACAACATTAATGAAGAAGACAATTGCTAACAACGGTGTTGCAACTATCTCTGAGCTACGCGAACTATGCCAAGAAGCAGAAGTTAGATTCCTTGCTTGTCAGATGACAGTCGAGCTATTTGGCTTTAACGCTGAGAAAGACTTTATTGATGATATTGATTATGTTGGGGCGGCAACCTTCTTCGAGTTTGCTGGTGACTCTGATATTTGTTTATATATCTAATTTTAGTACTATCATCAAAAAGCCGACACATTGTGTCGGCTTTTTTGTGCATCATATAACTTTGCTATAAGTTCTAGCAGTCGTTAAAAAAACTAACGAGTTATCATTCAAAAGTGGGGGGGTGTGCTTCCCTTCAAAAAACTCAAGTATAAACTCAAACACTCTAGCAGAGCTGCTTTTAAAAACCCTTTAATGCCTTTTTTACAGCTTCTACTAATTCATCATCTTTATCTTCAAAGAAGTGACTAGCACCTACCACCTTTTGCTGGCTATACTTTTTATTTTGTTTTGCAGCTTTTGCTCGCGCTGGAGCAGAAGCCAATACACTTGGTAAATCTTTATCGCCGAATAAGTCCAGTACCGGTATTTTTATTTTACCAAGGTAATCTTCATTACCCGCACTCATTCCGATACCAACGTAGCCAATAATGGGAGTTTGTGTTTGTGCGTCATGATATATTTTTTTATGCGCCAAGTAATAGTTAGCCATTCGAGAACCCATGCTGTGCGCTACTATCACAACTTTCTTTGAACCTGCTTTTGTCAGTTGGCGAATACCCGCATCTACACGCGCGGGAACTTCTTTCATCAATGGCTCATAATCTTCAGCTGTTGCCTCGTTACCTAATATAGGCATTTGTAATGACAGCGTATTCCAACCATCTGCGGCTAATTGTACACGCAAAGGTTGGACGACAGTTTCCCAGTCAGGATGTATACCAATACCATGTATAACTATTACTCCAATATCTTTAGGCTCATCCGCTCGCGTATCAATAGCAAGAAAATCTGCAGTCCCATCATTGAGATAAACTGCCTCCCCATCAAGTAATGAATCTGTGATTTGAGAAGCCCATCGCTTTTCTTTTTCGCGATCTGTTGCTGAACAAGTAGATGAAAAGCTAAGCGTAAATATCACAAGCAAACCTATGAGAGTGGGCTGTATTAAACGTTGCATAGTTACTCCTTATTTGTGCTTATTAAATGTAGCATAAATAAGACGTTAATGCGCTCCCGTCTGGATTATTAAGCTTAAGCCTTAAGACTCAGAATTGAGCAATGTCTGAAGTTATTTAGTTTTGAGTCCTAACCACTGTTTTGAAATTGTTTCACCTGACAGATGTTGGATAGATGCGATGGCATTATCTTTAAATTTGGCGAGCAATACATCATCATAAAAAAGCTGATCAATCGCCTTGCTAAAGGCCTCCGTATTTCCATTTTCGACCAACAATCCATTTACACTATCTTCTACAATTTCACGTGGCCCTGTTGGGCAATCTGTCGCGACAACGGGGCACTGCAGTGCCAGCGCCTCTATCAGAACCATAGGAAAAGCCTCCGTTCTACTGCTGAGCGTGATGAATTTTGCGCCTGCCAAATAAGGAAAGGGGTTGCTTTGTGTGCCTACAAAATGAACACTATTTTGCAGTTTTAACTCAGCAACCTGTGCTTCAAGCTCACTGCGCAGTTCGCCATCGCCCACAATCACAAGGTCACAATCTTGCTTCATTTCACTGTTTGAATACGCATTAATAAGTAGGTCGTACCGCTTAACTTCATGGAAACGACCTAATGCAACAATATAAGGCTTAGGGTGCTGATAAGGCATATCGACCTGTGCAACAATATCGTCAACATCAACAGGATTATAAATACGTGATACGTTCTTTAAGCCATAATCACTACGTAAAATACTGGCAACGTCCTCTGAGACTGCAATGATATTTTTTACGCGGGAATAGGTCAGCTTAACCAGCGTTGATTCAAAAAAACTAAGCTCTTTCGGATTACAATGCACCGAGAGCGCAGCATTTGGGAAGACCATAGCTGTCGGAAAATTTGCCGTTTCCATAAAACCATAAACATAATCAAACTGCTCTTTTTTAATGAGCTTACGCAACTTATAAGCACGTTTAAAAACATTAAAAACTTTGCCTAGAATATGTTTTTTTTGTGGGCAGTTTAAATGAACGAGCTTATCAGGTGCTTGGTAGTGAATGTCATCATCCTGAAAAATAACAATACTAACTTCATTATTTTTAGCAAGCGCATTGGCCAGGTTGATAGCGACGCGTTGTCCTCCACCCAAATCAAGATCAGCTATGACGATAGCTATTTTTTTCATTATTAAACTGCCCAGTTTTAGTATTGAGCAATTATTAACCAATTTTACATTTAAGCGTGAACAAAGGAGGATAAAGGGGGGTTCTTACTGATTAATGGCAAACCATCATCTAAAAGTAGGGGGGTGTGTTTCGATAAGCTCAGAGGAAGTACGTTTGTTTTAAAGTTAAAAGTACAACTTAAAACCAACCTTATTCAGCCATTCTTTCTCTTGTAATAAGTCTGCTTCTAACAAAGCATTGTTTTTTATATCATCGGCGATACGTATGTGCAAACTATCAGCACTGGCTTCTACTTCAGGCAAAACATCCCCATCTAACCTTGAGCGATGGAGCAATACAGCTAGGCGCAATAAAATACTTAGATAACGTATGTCTTGTCGTTCATCCTCATTCAGTGTTTCAAATACATCAGGATCAAGCTTTTTACGGTGAGTATTTACCAACACCGCAAGCCAGTGTTGTCTACGGCGTGCAAAACCAGGAATATCTGCATGTTTAAGAATATGTGAGCCTTGCAGGTGGTGCTTATCGTGAGTAATACTGAGACCTAATTCGTGTAAATCTGCTGCCCACGCCAGTATTTGCCCGCTTCTTTTACGAATTCCCCAATCTTTTCTTACCTGCTTAAAGCAATGTAAAACGGTTTTTTTAACACGTTGAGCATGAGCCTCATCGATATTAAAACGCTGGATTAAATCTTGCACACTACGATCACGTACATCTTCATGTTGAATTCGACCCAGCATGTCGTAAAGTAAACCTTCGCGTAAAGCGCCATCCGAGACAGTCATCATTTCAATTTTGAGTGACTCAAAAATAGCAATCAGTATTGCCAAACCGCCGGCATAAACAGGGGCGCGCTCATTCTTTAGCCCGGGCAATTCTAGTTGTTCAATATGACCTATCCTAATTAAACGCTCTCTCAGAACATAAAGGTTCTCAAGCGTTATCCCAAACTGGCTTAACCCTAACTCCAAAATTATGGCTCGAGTAGCTTTAATTGACCCCGATGATCCTGTCGCATGCTTCCAGTTATTAGATGAAAATGCACGTTGTATTGGCATGATCTCTAAACGTAGCGCTGTATCGGCTGACTGCCATTTTTCTGCACTCAAACTGCCATTAGGAAAAAATCGCTTAGTCACGCTGACTGAACCTATATTAATGCTTTCCAATATTTTAGGCTCAAACTTTTTCCCAATTATAAATTCGGTACTGCCCCCACCAATATCGATGACGAGTTGCTTCCCCTCATCATCTGAAAGTGTGTGGGATACACCTAAATAAACGAGACGTGCCTCTTCATGGCCTGGAATAATCTCTATACGATGCCCTAAGGCTTTATTAGCTTTTCGTAAAAAAGTAGCAGAACCTTTCATAGTGCGTAACGTATTTGTACCCGCAGCACGCACAGTTTCATCAGGAAGGTGGCGAATACGGTCACCAAAACGCTGTAAACAGTCTAAAGCTTTTTGCGCAACGGCTTCATCCATATTGTTATTGCCATCCAAGCCACCACGTAAACGAACCATTTCTTTGATCTGGTCAATCATGGAAATATTACCTTGCTCATCAACCCGAGCAACAACCATATGGAAGCTATTAGAGCCAAGATCAACAGCGGCAATTATTTCAGGGTACGTTTCGTTTTTTTCACTTTCTATTTCACTCATAGGCGCTAACCTTAACCTGCAATAGCTACCGAATCAATGAACTGTATCTATTTTGAGAAAGCAATATCTTTATAAAGTTCTTTGACTAAGTAAAATTTAAAAAACTACGGAAGCAGGAATTTCACAAAAAGAACGTGGCGCAATGAGAGGGTTATTTGTCACGACACGAGTACCAATGCGAGTAAAATATGGGTGGGCACATTTAATCTTTTGCTTTGTATAAAGCGGAATCAATGCTGTCAATTTCACAGTCAAACAAAAAAACGTATTCGATGACCTTACTTTTTAGTTAAAATATAGAAACCTTTCAACACGAAAAGAAGTGGATAGAAATAAGTCCTATTATCATAAATTGCCAAAAGGCGAAGCTACTCTTCAGTCAGCTTTGGTATACAATAAGTATTATTAGGTCCACATTTACCATTTTTTTGACGCCATTTAATTGCTCTTTTTTCTTTTATAATAGCTTTTTTATGTGCCAATTTAGCCTGTCTCATTGATTCACGCTCTTGCAGCACCGTTCTTTTTCGAGCCACTTTAGCCCTTTTAGAAGCTTCCAATTCATCGTACTTTTTCCTATTGTATCGACGATCATAGTTTGCTGCTCTACCTGTTGGCCTTGCCGTTGTCACTCTGGATAAAACTTTAACAATACCTGGATGGCGAATAATTTTGGCTATTTCTAGTGCTGTCTTTCCATCTGACGTCCTATCATTTGGATCAACCCCCATTTGGAGGTAGAACTGTACTAATTGCCAGCGACCGTACCTAGCAGCAATATGTAAAGAGTTCCAATCTTTAGGCGTTGTAGAAGTAGGGTTTAACCCCTCTTTTATTAATGCTTTTGCTAAGTCAGTATAGCCTTTAGAGCTAGCATGATGAAGCAAGCTAAGACCTCGAGAGTTTTTTTGGTTTAGTTGTCCTCCATGTTCGACGAGATCAATCACCATTGATGCCCAGCCTCTATCAACAGCAATCGACAATGGTGTTTCTCCCTTATAATTCTTATGATTTACTTTCACCCCTGACCTTATTAATGCGGAAGCTCTGGCGGTATTTCCTATCAGCAATGAGTTTAGTAGTTCTTCTTCTAATTCTGGAGTAGATCTTATTCTTTTTTTCTTAGCTCCCATTGGCTTATTTTTCTTAGAAAGCTTCGAAGAAGTATTCCCTCTCTTATTCTTTTTTGGAGTCACTGTTTTTGAAACTGCACCTAGTGATAAAAGTATATCATTGGGTATTGGAGCGCCACTCGCATCAAGAAAAACATGCTGTTGATTAGATTTTGCATTTACCGTACTCCAAAATGAAATCGACATTATAAGTACAGCCGCTATTCTAAACATACGGTGAGTAGTGTTAAATAAACTTTTCTTTGTCATACCCTTTCCTGAGTGTGATTACTTTTCACCCATTCTAACAGAAAACTTATCCACTTAACAAAGTACCTCCCCCCCACTTTTACATACCTATCTGCACTAATTCTAATATTGATAATCTCTAAATACACCAATCATTACACCTTGTATCTCAACCTGTTCTGCAGGATAAAACATAGATTCCATTTGGCTATTTGCGGGCCGTAGCTCTACCACCCCCGTATCTTTTGGATGATAATATTTCAGCGTTGCCTCATATCGATCAACCAATGCGACAATTATATTCCCTTCTCTAGCATAACTTTGTTTTTGGATAACAACATAATCTTCATCCCAAATTCCTGCTTCTATCATGGAGTCACCCGCTATTTTTAATATGTAGCGGTTTGGTCCATAAAAAAGCTGGGCCATATTGATATTTTGCTCATCAGGAATTGCTTCAATTGGGCAACCTGCAGCAATACGCCCCATATAGGGTAAGCTACTTCCCTCTTCTTCAAAAGGTTCTGTTAGCTGATAAGCTGATTTACCTTCCGCTTCTTGTAAGTAGTTATTATTAATTAATGTACGGATATGTTTATGGATGGTGCTACGCCCAATACCTAGCTCTTGTCCCACTTCTTCCAAAGTTGGCAAATACCCCATCTCTTGTGCGAGTTGCTTTATAGTCTGTAAAACCAATGATTGTTTTGATGTTAGCATCTCTCGTTCTCTCTTTGTTGTATTATCATCATCTGCAACTTGCTTTATAGCGAACAAAAAAGAAACTTGCAAGTAATAAATACCGTTACGTTAATAAACATTTAAAAATTAAGACATTCATACTTATTATAGAAAAAAACGATAGGTTATTTTATAGCTGACTTTTGGTTATTTATTTTTTTTAATAATTAATCCCATACTACTGAAAACAAAAGAAATTAATAAAACTAATTGATATATTAATATTACTCTAAAGGAAATAATTAATGTCAAATTTAGACTAGCGGTATAAAAATCGTTCAAATTCTCTTAACAGCACGCGCATTTTGTAATAGTATTATTACATGGGTGTCGTCTAGGATATTCGAGGAGTAAGCGGGAAATCCCTTGAGCCTAATTTTATATTACAGGGATTTGACAAAATTTTGTGAGCATGACCGCTACGGTGGTAAGCCTAATAAATTTTCGAAGGTCCCGTCTTGAGCCTTTCTGGTTCAAGGTCAATGTTTACTTCACGATAATCTTGGTAGGCACCCTTTTTTTATTGTCACGTTTGTAACCTCGCGACCTCAAGTGTAGTCTCACTGCTTGTTGCTATCTTCTAAGAAGTCACAGGCTCTCGGTATTTTTTGTACACTTGCTCTAGGGTCAATCTTTTTTGTCCATTTAAGGACAGGTGCTTTGCTACCAAATGGCTCATCGTAATCAATCCAATATACTTCTTTTTTCTTTTTACGCGCAGTATATTGCGCATCATAACCCAGAAATCGGACGTACTCTGAATGTCTCCGCGCCTTGTCTAAGTCATTAAAAAACCCTAGGGAAATAGCATTTTTATAAGGTCCTGTCTCTATTATTTTATAATTTTTAATTTCATGCTTGCTAATCTCTGTTATCACTTTTTCTGCCTTCTCTCGAGAAGGAAACGCTTGTAAGTAGACTAAAAAGTTTAGTGTTTGCATGGTTTTTTGTTTACGAATAGTTATGGCTAGTCCAAAGTTTCTTATGCTCTTTGATATAAGCTGAGCGGTTCTCGAACTCCCCAATGGCCCTAGTGTATAACAACTACTTTGCAACTTTGAGTTCTTGCTTTGGTAGGCATAACTATTTACTGTCGGTATTAAAATAACGGGAGGTACCCCGTCTTTGGTTCTTTTGGGTGTCACATAATCATTGCTACCAAGAGTCATCCCCCATGCAAAGTAAGCAACATTAGATACCAAAAGGACAATAACCATTATTTGCATAATTACTCTCATGAAAGTTGCTTAGTTGTTAGCATGGAAATGGAGATTATTTTTAAGCCTTGTATCACAAGATCTTCAACAAAAATAAAATCATCTTTTAAATAAGGAATCATCTCATTAGCCGAACCACCGCAAATAAACTTTTTAATCGTTATGCTATCCATTGATTTATTTTGAATTTCTTTTTCCATGTTTAAACAGATCGTATCAATTGCACCCGCAAGCCCAAATAAGCTTCCACTGGCTATTGCTTGTTTTGTGTCGTTTGAGAATAACTTAGGTTCAAAAGGCTGTTTACCTTTATTTTTTAAGACACGTGTGGCTAATAGTTTTGTATTTTTTAACAAACTTTGACTGCATAAATCCAGCCCCGGTAAAATCAACCCACCCAAGTGCTGCCCTTGTGCATTCACGGCATCAATGGTGGTTGCTGTGCCAGCATCTACCACTATACAGGCTTGATTATTTGCTAAATGGTGCACCGCTATCATAGCGACTAAACGATCCGCTCCCAATTTATAGGGCTCGTCATAGCCAACGGTGATCCCTGCAAGTTGTAGCTCAGATTTCACAAGAGCCAACTCAAGACCATATTTTTCACAGTGTTCTTTGCTAGAACGACTAAAGTCATCACCTAAAACCGAAACCATCACAACAGCATTAATATCAGAGCTTTTTTGCATTAACAAAATATCGTTAAAAACATCAGCGGGAGATTTCTCTGTATATATAACCGAATGCATTTCAGATAATAAACATGCTGTAAAAGTGGGGGGGTGTGCTTCCAATAAAGCCCATTTTAGGCTTGAATTCCCTGCATCAATGAGTAGAGTTTTTTTCACTCACTATTCCTGTTTAAACTTTTCAATCTTATATCGGCTGATGAATAGAAACATAGCTCGCCCGTATTTTTTAATATGCCTAAGCGCCCGTGCTTATCTATTTCAACAACTTCCCCTGATACTTCTATACCTTGATGATCAAAATACACTTGCTCACCTCGCAAAATATCCCAAGTTTGCCATGATTGCATAAACTGATCAAAATTTAACCGTTTAAAACCATTAAGCTTTTCTTTTAATCGAATAATTAACTGCGTAACTAGTTCATCTCTTGATACTTTATCGTTCACCGCCTCAGTCAAGCTCGTAACAGGTTGCCCAATCGTTTTACTGCGGTCCGTTGGCAGTGCGATATTTAAACCAATTCCAATAATGACTTTTCCTGATTGATCAACCGTTTCTAACAATATTCCACCCAGCTTCTTTTGTTGCCAAAAAATATCATTGGGCCATTTTACGCCATGATTTGTTAGGCCAATATCTTGCAAGGCTTCTGCAATAGCTATACCTGTGACTAAACCCAATAATGACCAGTGATCTAAAATTTCATCAAAGCACCAGCATAGTGAAAAATAGATGTTCCCATGAGGTGATACCCAATTATTTCCGCGTCGCCCTCGTCCTGTTGTTTGCGATTCACTAATACAAATATCGCCACATTCCCCATGCCCTAGCAGCCAGCTATTGGTGGAGTTTAAAGATTCAAAGTAGTGAATCGTGCCACTGCCTGTAGACTCTTTAATCTGGACTATATCAAGAGATTTATGGTTTTGCATAAACTGGAAGCTTATCTTTGGTTACAAACTTTGCAGCTATGATAGCACCTAGCAAAGCAATCAG
>CAYOHT010000002.1:6206-31008 GCA_964403815.1 uncultured Cocleimonas sp. | reverse complement strand
TTCCTTAAGGGCAGTTTGTTCTTATCAGTTGTTGAATTTGCGCTAAGCGTTTATCTCTGCTTTTATGAAGTTGGCTTAAACTACCGCGCCATACTTGGCAGGCTTTTTGTGGTTTCCCCCAAACTTTATAAAGAAACCCAAGGTTGATTTTTTGGCTGTTGATTCCGTTTGCATTATTATTCTCGGCGTATATTTCAATTGCTTTTAAGTAGAACTTTTCAGCATTTTCATACTTCTTTTTCTTGCGGTTAACGGTTGCTAAGTTGGCTAGTTGACTAGCTGTTCCAACGGTTCTTTGTGTATTGCTATCGATGCTCGTACCAAGTAAAAGTGCTTTTTCAAAGTAACCTTTTGAAAGATCGAGCTTGCCATTTTGTTCGGCTAAGGAGCCAAGTGTGTTGTAAAGGCCCGCGAGTTTTTTTTCAAAATTATTGTTTATGCAGATTTCTAAGGCTTTCTCGTATTGAGTTTGTGCCTCCTTGGTTTTCTCCATTATGAGATATAGGTCACCTAAAGCGGTTCGAGCGGCAACTGCGTCTGTTGTTTGCTCATTCTTTTTGTGGGTTTTTAGCGCTATCAGGTAATGTGTTTCAGCTTGTTTGTACTTCTTTGTTTTTTTGTAAATGCTCGCTAAGCTCTCGCTAGAGTTGATGATACCTTTATCATGTTCAAACGTGGTGTAAATTTCTAATGCTTCTAATAATGACTCTTCTGCGGCTTTTATATCTCCTTTTGATTGGCTGATTTGAGCAAGATTAAGGAGGTAAGATGCTTGATTTGTTGTGCTTTGGCTATCAAGTGCTTTCACCTTTTTAAAGGCGCTTTCTGCCTTGCTAAAGTGTTTTAATTGACGGTGAATGTGTCCTTGCCGATTCCAGGCATTACTGTTGTCTGGGTCTTTCGTGCTGGCTTTTATGTAGGCTTGCAGTGCTTGTTTTGTTGAGGTGAGGTTTTGGATATTTCCAATATGCACCCAAAGTTTGGCAGATTCTTGTGGTAATTTTTGATTGTTTGCTTTGCCAGTAAGACTTTGTATGACAGGGCTTAAGTTGTTGTTTTGTAAGTTGCTTAAAATTGTATTGGTGTCTTCGGCGGTATCTGTATTGAGGTAATTTATGGTGTTTTCTAATGCTCTAACTTCTGCTACCTCGTCATCCTCTGAGCCATTAAAGAAATGATCCACTAGCGAAAGTGCAATCTTGTTTGCTGAAAATTCTTGGTGAACAACCTTAATAGGTTTTGGCTTTGGTTTAACAGGCTCAGGTGTTGGATAAAGTATTAAAGTCGCAAATGCCACGGCAACAAGAAGTAACGGAATTGCCCAATTAAGCGTATTGTTTTTTGCTTTTGGAGTAGGCTCTTTTTTTGTTTTAAGCTTAGTGGTGGATTTGGTTTCAAGCTTTTCTTCGAGCCGTGCTTCTTGCTTTGTTTCGGTGCTAATGGTGTTTACCTATCATCATGTAAAAGTAGGGGGGTGTGCTTAGTAAGATTGTTTGGAAGGAATAAAGTGAGATGTTAGCTGTCCTCAGGCTTATCTTCAAGAATGCGTTTCTTGCTGTATCTAATCACAACGGGTTTAGAGTTCTCTGCTTTTCGCTCTTGCGGATTGGCGAAGTCTGACTGCCATCCTCTATCATTTTTAATGCCGCCGCTCCCTGGTGGTGGAGCAGTTCCTCGAGTACTAACGCCTATTTTTACATTGCGCCCGCCTCGTCCTCGGCTGTTGCTATTTTGATTGTTGTTTTGCTTGCGTTGTGCGCCACCGTTTAAACGCCCGAAGGCACCCTTGCGTTGACGGCGCTGCCCATCTGTTTGGTTTTCTTCGTTCGTATTTGAGTTTTGATTTGATCTTGGTTTTCTATTCTTTGCGTTTTTAGTATTTTGGTGTGGTTTATTATTGGTTCGGCTATTTTTATTACGATTTTGCTGAGGTTTCTTATTACGATTGTTGTTTGAACTATTGTTTGACTTGTTATGTGAAGGTCTTCCTTTGCTTAGGTTTACAAAGGGATTTAAAGGCTCTAAACCTGGAACGGTGATTTGTTCTAAACTTTCACCCAGTGTTTTTTCGATATGTTTTAACTCATTGTAGTTATAGCCATCTATCATAAGCAGTGCTTCATCATCACGATCTTGCGTGTGATTACTTAGACGTTTTAAGTATTGCTCGGTTTTTCTTGGTAGATCAAAATGAATGATGTGCGTATCAATTTGAGGATAGAGTTCGGCATCTAAAACAGTTTTTTGTTGATCACTAACAATAAGAATATCAATATCCTTTATTTCGTCTGCTTCTAAATCGTCGATAAGTTCAGCAGCATGACCATGGTTGGAAAGGTTCTCTTGTAGCATTTTTGCGGCTTTGTTTGTAGCGGTATAAATCAGTGTTGATTCACCTGCAAACTCATCCATAAGGTGATCCATCATGGCAATCTTATGCGTGTAGTCATCCGCGATGTGGACTTTTTGCGCCACCAAGTTATCAGGAATAGTGATGTGTTTTGTTTGATTTGAGCTTAGCGTCTGCTTAGGTTCTTTTTGGTGTTTATTATTATGTGTGTTTACTTGTCCATGCTCTGCTTCTGAGGAGAAATCATCGTCATCTTCAACGTGTATTTGGACGGCATCGGGGAAGAGATTTTCTGCGTAAGCGCTGGTGTCATCATCATTGCTAACAAAAGTTAGTGTGGTGCAATCACTGCCTGCTTGTTCGATTATTTGCTCGACTAGGCCATGCAGATTCTTCTTATAAATGGCAGTGAGATCATCAACGATGAGCATTTCTAATTGAGAAAAATCAGCTTTTCCGTTACTCATTAAATCGTTTAAACGCCCAGGCGTGGCAATCATAATGTCTAAAGGGCGACGCATTAAACGCATTTGTGTTTGGTAAGGTCTGCCACTTACGATAAAGCCGAAGCGCATTGTGTGGTCTTGGCTTAGGCGTTTAATAGTGTAGTTGATTTGGCTTACGCGGTCTCGGCGTGAGGTTAAAATCAAAACTCGCGCACCACGCTTTTCAGGCGCTGGATTTTCAAGAATATAATTCATCGACGGGATAAGGAATGCGCCTGTCTTGCCGGATGCAGATTGCGTCCAGACTACGGCGCTTTTCTTTTCTGCAAGAAGCGGAATGAGTTGTGATTGAAGTGGTGTAGGTGATTGATAGCCTGCGGCTTCAATGGACTTGATAAAGTCTGCTTGTAAATTAAAATCTGAAAATGACAAAATCTGTCTCCCCTGTGCTTATTGCACGGGTATTACGCTTAGTTTTTATTTTATAGGTATTAAGAGATATTTGCACAAGAGATATGACGGATAAAAAACTCGTGTAAAGGTCTCATAAGTATTTTTTAAAATATACGTATAGAATAATAAAAGCTTGTTAATTAAAAAATAATGGTTTTGTGTTTAAACGTTAACCTTGAAAGAAAATTATTGATGTTTAGCCCCGACAATCAATTTATTAAATTGTTATCACATCGTTATGTGGCTGTGACATTCTAGCGAATGCGAGCATAAGCAGTAATCTGGTGTTAGAAACTCAAATATAGCTGCGCTTAGTGTTAAATCTATAGTATCTATAGGGTTTAGTCAAGTAAAGGGAGGATTCGACAAGGTGGGGAAAATGACAGATGTAAGTAATCAGGTAGGTAATTTATCACGCCAATCTTTTTCTTCGTCGCGCATGGTTAATATATCCACACCATCTGGGGTAACTAGCAAAGTATGTTCCCATTGCGCTGATAGCTTGTGATCCTTAGTGATTACAGTCCATTTATCAGGTAAAACTTTAATGTGGCGCTTGCCTTGATTGAGCATGGGTTCAATAGTAAAACACATGCCTTCTTTTAGTGTTATGCCCGTACTAGCTTTGCCATAGTGTAAAACTTGAGGCTCTTCGTGAAATTGTTCGCCGATACCATGTCCGCAATATTCACGCACGACAGAGTAATGCTGTGCTTCGGAATAAGTTTGTATTGCGTGCCCAATATCACCCAATCTTACGCCAGGTTTTACCATATTAATGCCGATATAAAGCGCTGTTTGTGCAATGTCGCTAAGGCGTTGTGTTGCCACATTGGGCTTGCCGATTAAAAACATTTTACTGGTATCGCCATGAAAACCATCTTTGATGACCGTTATATCAATATTAATCACGTCGCCTTTTTTTAGCTTTTTATTACTTGGGATGCCATGACACACGGTGTGGTTTACAGAGGTGCAAATTGATTTGGGGAAGCCGTGATAATTTAGAGGCGCGGGGATGGCTTTTTGCTCGTTAACAATAAAGTCATGACAAATTTTATCAAGCTCATCCGTTGTGATGCCCGCAACAACGTGAGGTCCAATCATATCAAGCACATCAGCGGCTAGTCGCCCAGCAACTCGCATTTTTTTTATTTGGTCAGCTGATTTGATTTGTACGGTCATGAATTGTTGGCTCGGTTTTTTAAACGATAAAAATAATCGTGAATTATGCCTTCTTTCTATAGAGAAGCGAAACAGTTTGTGGTATAAAGTGCGCCCTGTTAAAAATGACAGGAAACTTAACTGAAGTATGCGGGTCATTTGATCTTCACTTCAAATTCACACACATATCATCACGATATTGCGGGGTGCTTATTTTTAACATTTAATGTTACTAATAGGTCGCTTTATCAGGTATGTGGAGGCCTAACCCAACGAGGAAAAACTCATGGCTAAAGTAACTATGCGCCAAATGCTGGAAGCAGGTGTTCATTTCGGACACCAAACCCGCTATTGGAATCCAAAAATGGCACCGTACATTTTCGGTGACCGAAACAAAATTCATATCATCAATCTTGAAAAAACATTACCTATGTTTAACGATTCGTTAAATTTTGTAGGTGGTCTTGCGGCTAAAGGCGGCAAAATCATGTTTGTTGGCACTAAACGCGCAGCACAAGCTGCAATCCGCGACGAAGCATTACGTTGTAAAATGCCTTACGTTGACCAACGTTGGTTGGGCGGAATGTTAACTAACTTCAAAACTATCAAACAATCTGTGCGTCGCTTACATGACATCGAAAAGATGGAAGCTGATGGCACGATTAATCGTGGTGGTAAAAAAGAAGCGTTAATGATGACACGCGAGCTTGAGAAGCTAGAAAAAGGCTTGGGCGGAATCAAAAATATGCGCGCACTTCCTGATGCACTCTTCATTATTGATGTTGGGCATGAAGGAATCGCTGTTAAAGAAGCTAAAACTTTGGGTATTCCAGTCATCGGAGTAGTTGATACAAACAACTCTGGCGATAATGTTGATTATATTATTCCTGGTAACGATGACGCGATTCGTGCAATCCAGCTTTACACATCTGCTATTGCAGATTCGGTGATCGAAGGTCATCTAGCTGCTGCAACAAATGCAGAAGAAATGGCAGCTGCGGCACCTGCTCCTAAGAAAGCGGAAGCCAAGTCTGACGATAAGCCAGCGGCTAAAGTAACAAAGAAGCCTGCGCCTGCTGAAACTGCTCCAGCTAAAGAAGAAGCAAAGAAAGAAGAAGCCCCAGCAAAAGTTGAAAAAGCGCCTGCAAAGGAAGCTGCACCGGCCAAGGAAAGTGCACCTGCCAAGAAAAGCGCACCTAAAAAAGAAGCTAAAGCTGAAAAAGCACCTGCGACAAAGAAACCTGCGGTTAAGAAAGCCCCAGCTAAGAAAGCCGAAGCTGACGATCTAAAGAAGATTGAAGGTATAGGTCCAAAAATTGCTGAAGTATTAGGCGAAGCTGGTGTTACAACTTACAAAGGCTTGGCAGGTATGGATCGTGATGCAATCAAAGCGATTCTTGATACAGTTTCAACACTGAAATCAAAAGAGCCAAAAACTTGGCCACAACAAGCAGCACTAGCGGCTGATGGAAAGTGGGACGAGCTTAAAGTTTTACAAGATGAATTAATGGGTGGCATTTAGTTTTTAACTAAAGCCCATACATTTTTTATTACAAGCCTCTAATATCAGAGGCTTGTTTGATCTGATAGATCAATATTTAGAGGAATTTAAAATGGCTATTACAGCTTCAATGGTTAAAGAGTTACGCGAGCGCACAGGCGCTGGCATGATGGATTGTAAAAAAGTGCTTACTGAAACTAACGGTGATATGGAAGCAGCAATCGATATGATGCGAAAATCTGGCGCAGCAAAAGCAGACAAAAAAGCAGGTCGTGTTGCCGCTGACGGTAAAGTTGTTATTACTGTTTCAGAAGATGG
Source organism: uncultured Cocleimonas sp. (assembly GCA_964403815.1). Classification (GTDB taxonomy): domain Bacteria; phylum Pseudomonadota; class Gammaproteobacteria; order Thiotrichales; family Thiotrichaceae; genus Cocleimonas. Next base: position 24,776 of record CAYOHT010000002.1, on the reverse strand, counting down.
GACAGAAGCTTCTATTTTAGAAGTAAACTGCGAAACAGATTTTGTTGCTAAAGATGAAAACTTTATTAGCTTTGTAGATGCTACAGGCGCTCGAGTATTGGCTGATAAGCCAGCAGACGTTGAAGCACTTTCTGCAATGCCATTAGATTCTGGCGAGACAGTTGAAGAAGTGCGTGCTAACTTAGTGGCTAAGATTGGCGAAAACATGCAAGTACGTCGTTTCGAGATTGTTTCTGGCGGCGCAGTTTATGCTTATAATCACGGTGTTCGTATTGCGGTTGCAGTAGCGATGACAGGTGGCGATGAAGCGTTAGGTAAAGATATTGCGATGCATATTGCGGCAAGTCGCCCTGAGTCCATTTCTGAAGCAGATGTGCCTGCGGATTTATTGGAAAAAGAGAAAGAAATCCTCATCGCGCAAGCAGAAGGAAGTGGTAAGCCTGCAGAAATTATCGAAAAAATGGTTGAAGGGCGTATTCGTAAATACCTTGCTGAAATTACTTTAGTAGGTCAACCTTTTGTTAAAGATCCTGATCAAACTATTGCTCAACTATTAAAAGCTGCTGGCGCGGAAGTAACAGCGTTCGTACGTTACGAGGTGGGCGAAGGGATAGAGAAAAAAGTTGAAGACTTCGCTGCTGAAGTAATGGCGCAAGTTAAAGGCTAGTCTTTACATGGTGACAAGTTGTAAAAAAAAGGAGCATTAATGCTCCTTCTTTTTGCCTGTTTAAAGTAGCGAATAGGTATTAATCATGTAGCTTTGCATGAATTCTAGCAGTCGTTAAAAAACTAACGAGCTATCATTCAAAAGTGGGGGGGTGTGCTATGTACTTATTAGTATAGGAGCTAGTTAATCACACAAATGGGATTGGCTTGTGTGCATTCCCCCAAGGGTTCGGTCTTCTCCACCAGCGTTGCGCTAGTGTTGCGTATACTTCACGGAAGTCTACTGTATGGATCAAATCACCGTCGTGTAACTTGCTTGGGTCTAGGCTTGGCTGTTTGCCGTACATGCCTCCACGTACGCGCCCACCTAATGCAAAATGTGGCGCGGCTGCACCATGGTCTGTTCCACCGCTGTTGTTTTGTTTAACGCGGCGACCAAATTCTGAATAGGTAATAACCATGACGTTATTCCATAAGCCTGCTTTCTTCATCGCATCGGTAAATGATTTTAAACCACCACCAAGGTGATTCATTAAATTATTGTGTTGATCAACCTGCCCTGCGTGTGTATCAAAGCCTTCTAGTGATACTTTGTAAACAGGTGTGTCCATGCCGTTGATAATCATTTGCGTCACAAGGCTAAGCTTGCGCCCAAAGCGGCTGTTAGGAAAACGAACAGGTGAGCGACGACCACGAGAAATTTTACTTAATTGGCTGGCGGCTGTATTAATTTGATTTTGAACATTAAGCATGTGCGCCAGCGATGGGTTTGATGCTTTAAAGTGCTTTTTATTCAGGTATTTTGTTTGTCGTAAAAATGTTGTAGGGTCTTCCATTGCTACAGCAGAGTCGCCAGTCATTGGGCCAAGATTAGTATCTCCTAAAACAATTCCATTGACCGAATTATGACGCGGTGGTAATGCACGTGTTAACCAGCCACGAATTTCATTATTGCGCGTTGAAGCTGTCTCCCATACGTCAAGAGAATGAAAATGTGAACGACTTGGGTTGCTGTAACCAACACCTTGAATCCATGCCATATTGCCTTCTTTCCACAACGGTAAAAGTTGCTTTAGGTAAGGGTTCATCGCCATATTATTTTTAAGCGGAATGCCATTTTTAATACGAAGACTCGGGCGAGCGCGGTGATAATGATCATCACGAAAAGGAATCAAAGTATTCAAGCCATCATTACCACCTTTTAGCTCAACCATTAAAACAATTTGATTGGGGCGATGACCTGCACCTGCCGCAAAAGCTTCTGGCATCATGCCTGCTAAAGGCATAAGGCTACTGTATTGTAGAAAATCTCGTCTATTCATTTTATTATTAAGCTCTTACTACTTTAGCTGGAAAACAGGATCAAGTACCAAAGCGCGAACCATGCGTCTTTTCCCAGGGGTTGTAGGTAGTGGAAGTACAGGCGCTAATGGCAGTAGCCACTTCACAATTTCTGCACTATCTGATTTTGGCAAGTAAGACTGTACTTTTGCCGATGCACCGCTATGACGCGTCAATTTATTAAGCAAAGATGTACGTACTAACAGTGTTTGTGTGTCTATCCATGCGCTTCCGCCTTCCCAGCCTTTTACCGTGGGTGGGTCGAATAAGTCTTGCCCTAATAGTTCTGTAATATGTACTAATTCCGTGTCGGGTAATTTTGGAAACGGCAGAGTACGTAATGTGCCAACCACTAAATCAATCGGTGATTTAGTCACTGTGCCACGGTATTTAGTTGACCAAAACTCATTACTATTTAGTACGGTTGATAATAAGGTTTTGATATTATAATTCGACCTTCTAAATACTCCACCCCAATTGCGTATGACGTGTGGGTTTGGACGAGAGTCACTGATGAACTCTTTCCAGAATTTTTCTGCTATATATTCTGCGGTGCGTGGCTTCTCAAGAATGATGTCAATTATTTGATCACCTGTAAACGAGCCTGTTCGCCCCATAAAGGTAACACGGCGCGAATCATGCTTTGCCGCATTGTAAACATACGTGCCACGGTTACGATCAACCCCCCAGCCTGTAAACGCGATGGCGGCAGCTTTAATATCCGATTCTCTATAATGCCCTCTACCTAGTGTGAATAGTTCTAAAAGCTCACGTGCAAAGTTTTCATTCGGGCTACCTTTTACATTATTTGAACCATCTAAATAAATCAGCATCGCAGGGTCGCGTGCGACTTTATGTAAAAGGTTTTTGAAGTTACCCATGGCATTCTTGCGCAAAAGCTGGTTTTGCAAATATATGAGTTTGGGTTGTTCGACTTTTTCGAGCGATGATGTGAAGTGATTGTGCCAGAACATAGTCATGCGCTCATTTGCGGGTGCTTTTGTGTGCAATAAGTGCAGCATCCACCAGCTTTTTAAACGCTGACCTTCTCGCATCATCATTTTACGCGCACGCATTTTACCCGCACCGTTTTGTTGGCTCATACGGTTCACGGTCGCCCAAGGTGTTAGCTTCGGCAATGGTGGTGTTTTAATTGATGTAGATTTTAGCAATACATTAACAGCTTCTGCGCGGGTTTTACCTTGCAGTGCCTTCACGCTTCCCCACTCTTGTCCAAGTGCAGTTCGCGCTACGAGATGCCGTGTATCTGAAAAACTCAGCCTTCCCATTCCTTTTCCCTTTCTCTATCCCACGACCATACTTATAAAGAGCGTATGGTTCTTATTATTATTATTAATTATTATTTTTAGCTATGTACTTTAAGCCATTATACGAGAGCGATGATGAAGATAGTCTGAACAAGCCCTATGAAACAAACACAATTGGGGGTCGATTGTGTCTAAAAATTGCACAGTGTACCTATGAGAACGCTGGAATCAAGCATGAAAAGTGATATTAGCAGTAGTGAAATTGATACACTAGAGAAAGTGCTTGATGATTTCAAACATGAATGGAATGAGTCGCAAACGCGTCGTGCATCAAAGTGGCGCTTGTTTTTCTTTATTAGCTTTATAGTTACATTAGGACTTTCACTGTATTCATCTTCCTTTTGGTGGGTGGGATTGATTGTAATCGCCTACTTTGCAGGCTCATTGTTCACTATGCTTCGCCAAAATGCTAAGACGCATGATCAAATTATTGAACACCAGCAACAATTGAAATTAGTTCGCCTTCTCCGTAAGTTTCAGGCATCACCTTATTCAGAGGAATAGTTACTGATTTCGCATATGATCTGCGACCTTGCTAAAAGCATCTTTTAATTGCTGCCTCAAAGGCTCTTCTGTTTGCTCATCTAATGTTTGATTCATACATAACATCCACTGTTCACTTTCAGCGTCTCCAATAGCAAAGGGCAAGTGTCTTCTACGCAGCATCGGATGCCCATACTTTTCAACATAGAGATCTGGCCCACCCATCCAGCCACTTAAAAACAGGTAAAGCTTTTCTCTAGAAACACGCAAGCTCTTTGCGTGTAGTTTTCTCAATATTTCAACTTCCTTTTTTTCATCCATTAAGTCGTAAAAACGATCAACTAATTTATGTACAGCGGATTCCCCGCCTAAAAGTTCATAAGGTGTTTGTTGTTCTATCATATTCAATCTCATTTAGTCTTATTGATATTCATTCAAGACGATATATTAGCATTTCTATATGTTTTTTTACTTTTGCTCTAGGCAGTTAATGAATAAAGGTGTTAATTCACCAAGCCACCGAGTATAATCCGCGCGCAACTTATATCGCACTGCATATTGTACTGTGATGTATCAAACCATATTAAGTAAATATCGAGTACAGAACCGTGATTGAAAATTTAAGAAATATTGCCATCATCGCCCACGTTGACCATGGTAAAACCACCCTCGTTGATAAGCTTCTTGAGCAATCTGGCACATTAGGCGATCGTGCTGATGTAACCGAGCGCATGATGGACTCGAACGAGATCGAGCAAGAGCGTGGTATCACGATTTTAGCCAAGAATACCGCAATCACGTGGGGCGATTACCGTATCAATATCGTAGACACACCGGGTCACGCCGATTTTGGTGGCGAGGTTGAGCGCGTACTCTCAATGGTAGATTCGGTTCTATTACTAGTAGATGCGGTTGACGGCCCTATGCCTCAAACACGTTTTGTAACCTCAAAAGCATTTGCAATGGGCTTTACGCCGATTGTTGTTATCAACAAGATTGACCGCCCTGGCGCACGTCCTGATTGGGCATTAGATCAAACATTTGAATTGTTTGACCGCCTTGGTGCAACTGATGAACAACTTGATTTTCCCGTTGTATACGCATCAGCAATCAATGGTTACGCAGGTTTAGAAGAAGGTGTGAGCGAAGGCACTATGGAGCCTTTACTCCAAGCGATTGTTGATAATGTAAATCACCCTGACGTTGACCCAGATGCACCTTTCCAGATGCAAATCAGTCAGCTTGACTACAATTCTTACACGGGCTTAATCGGTATTGGTCGTATCAAAAAAGGTAAAATCAAAAAGAATTCTACGGTTAAAGTCATTGGCGATGACGGAAAAATCCGTACCGGTCGTGTTTTACAACCGATGGGTTTCCACGGTCTTGACCGTGTTGATGTGAATGAGGCACAAGCTGGTGACATCATCGCATTTACAGGCATGGATAAACTTCACATCTCAGATACATTATGTGATCCAGATCATGTTGAAGCATTGCCTCCGATGACGGTTGATGAGCCAACAGTTAGCATGACCTTCCAAGTAAACAACTCACCGTTTGCTGGTAAAGAAGGTAAATACGTGACTTCACGTAATATTCAAGAGCGTCTTGATGAAGAGTTATTGCACAACGTTGCTTTGCGCGTTGAGCCAGGTGATGACATCGACAAGTTCAAAGTGTCAGGTCGTGGTGAATTACACCTTGGCATATTAATCGAGAATATGCGCCGTGAAGGTTTTGAAGTTGCTGTGTCTCGTCCAGAAGTAGTTATCCGTGGCGAAGGCGATAACCGCGAAGAGCCTTATGAGAACCTAACCATTGATGTTGAAGTAGACCATCAAGGTAGCATCATGGAGAAAATGGGTGAGCGTAAAGGTCAGCTACAAAATATGGAGCCAGATGGAAAAGGTCGTGTACGTTTAGAATACGAAATTCCTTCGCGTGGCCTAATTGGTTTTCAAACAGAATTTATGACGCTTACATCAGGCACAGGGCTAATGTATCACTCATTCGATCATTACGGCCCAATGGTGAAAGAAGAAATTGGTCAGCGTAGTAACGGTGTATTAGTTTCTAACTCAATGGGAAAAGCCTTGGCATTTGCTATCTTTAACCTGCAAGAGCGTGGCAAGATGTTTATCGAGCACGCACAAGAAGTTTATGAAGGTCAGGTTATCGGTATTCATATTCGTGATAATGACTTAGTGGTAAATCCGCTTAAAGCGAAGCAGTTAAACAATATTCGTGCGGCAGGTACGGATGAAAACTTAATCCTTACCAAGCCTATTAAGTTCACACTTGAGCAAGCGCTTGAGTTTATTGATGATGATGAGCTAGTAGAAATCACGCCAGAAAGTATTCGCGTTCGTAAGAAAGTGCTATCAGAAAGTGCGCGTAAGACGGCTTCTCGTCAGTCGAAAGGTTCGTAAGCTTTTAATAACTACAAAAGCTTTATAAAAAGGCGCTACCCGAGGTTATGGGTTAGCGCCTTTTTTATGCTTGTTGCATGCACCCCCCAGAACGAATTAAGATAATCCTACTAATGAGTTTATGTAAAATTTAGCGCCCTATATGAGCTTTCGAGTGGTTTGCCGTGCCCTTCGACTCTGCTCAGGGTACTGAAACGGTTATCTTGGCACATTGCAGCTCCCTGAGCGGAGTCGAAGGGCGCGGAAAGAATCCTCATCACCCTAAGATATTGATAATTAAGTATATTTAAATTCGATAGCCTTAGCACACCCCCCCACTTTTACATGATAGCTCGTTAGTTTTTTTAACGACTGCTAGAATTTATGCAAAGCTACATGATATTTATGGTTTATAAGAACTATCATGTAAAAGTAGGGGGGTGTGCTTCAAGAAATACTTATAAATAGCCTAATAAAAACCCTAAACCAATTAGCGCAATCATAACTCCAGAAGCCCTAACCAGCACCTTGCCCCATGACCATCTCGTCAGCTCGCCAATAAGAATGCCCGCCAAGTGAAGCAAGCCTGTTCCTGTAACAAAGCCAATACTATAAATTAAAGGGTTCGCTGAATTGGGTAATTCTGTTCCATGTGCATGCCCATGAAAAATTGCAAACGCACCCACAATAATCGCAGCAACCCAAATAGGCGGGCGAATAGCAAATGCAACAGCTAAACCAATCACAACACCTGAAAGCGCAATGCCAGTTTCAATATAGGGAATTTCAACGCCCGCGACACCTAAAGCCCCGCCCAGTGCCATCACTAATGGGAATACCACTGGCAGTATCCAAATAGCGGGCTTACCTAAGAATGCACCCCACAAGCCCACAGCGACCATGGCAACGACATGATCCAAGCCCAGAATCGGATGCATAAAGCCACTGATAAAACCACCTTGTAAGGAAGCCACATCAGTATGTGCATAGAGCGGGCTTAGCCAAAGCAAAGGCATTAAAAACAAAATAATATTCTTAGATAATCTCATGCCCTGCACGGTAAGAAAAAATCTACGTCCCGTCAAGTAATCACTGTGGGTATTCGGTACAATATGCAAAAAAATTTAGAGATTGTCTATTTTGTCATGGTTCACCCAAACATGGTTTATGCAGGGTATTCTTCATCCTCTGCTAACACCCGCACACCTCATGCTTATTTTCGGCTTGGCGTTGTTGTTAGGACAACAAAAACAATTTAAAAGTATTGTCCTTTTACCTTTTGCGGTACTTACAGGCTTCATATTCAACCACTATTCATTATTAAGTTGGAATACGGAACTAATCTTATTAGTGCTCGCTCTAATTTGCGGGCTTCTATTAGTACTACAGTTGAATTTACCCAAATTTATCACCATTATATTCTTGATATTTTGTGGGATTATATTAGGCTTAGATTCAAGTCCTGTTATGATTCCTGGACTGGGTATCAACAGCATTATTAGTTGGCGGTTAGGCGCGGCGATTACAATAAATATTGGTATCGTAGTATTAAGTCTTTTCGCATATTTTTTAAACCATTATTGGAATGGTATTATATTAAGAGTCGCTGGTTCGTGGATTGCTACCAGCGCCATATTTGTTTTAACACTACTGCTTGCAGGAAAATCATAAATTATGAAAAAGTTTTTACTACTAAATATTGCGTTTCTAGCGGCACTTCTTAGCTCACAAACAACATTTGCACACTCGTATCATTATGAAGTTCAAGTGACAAACGCCTTACAAACCAACGACAAAAAAGAACTAAAAGCGCTAAAGCTAACCTTTTTATACGATGGCGAAACCAGCGAGGTCATGCTCCAAGATCAAAAAGACCTTGAAAAACTAGGCAAAAAATTAACAAGTGATTTAGGCAAGCTCGCTTATTTCACTCAGGCAAAAGTAAATGGAAAAGTCTTAGACTTCAAAGAAGCCAGTGATATTAAATTAGATACCATCAAAGAAGAAGGTGACGATAAAAAGCTTTATGATATTTTACAACTGCACTTCACATTACAACTTAAAACGCCGGTAAGTATTGATGGCGGCAGTGAAATAGGTTTTTTTCACGAAGATCCATCAGATGCCGCGATCTTATATTACGAGGATGAAAAGTATATTCTACTCGGAGATAATCTAAAAGACCGCTGTACAGCTAGCGTTAAAGAAAAAAAGAAATTTGATGAGGGTGACTTTCCTCAGATTGTTAACGTGAGCTGTAAATCATAATTATTCACACGCTGTCACATGTTCTCTTCATGTCTTTTTCATATTCTCTTCACAACGGCAGGATGAAATACTATGAATAGGTTAACCATTTTAACTCTCAATTTTTCTTGTTTGTTCATTGCGCTATCCTTTAGTGCTTGCGGCGGCGGGGGATCCTCAGCATCCATCCCAGCAGGTGAGCGAGGCGGATTAATTAGCTCATCGTTTATTTCATCCAAACAGGCTTTACCTTATAAGGTCGATGCTTATAAAATTATTTATAGCACCGTTGACACCAAGGGTTCACCTATTAAAGCTTCCGGTCTCTTGGCGATACCTAAAAAAAGTAGTGGTGAAAAAAGCCCTTTACTCAGTTATCAACACGGTACGATCTTTTTGAACAACCAAGCACCTTCAATCAGCGCCACATCCATTAGTGGTATTTCTACTTTATCGGGCATAGGTTTTATTGTTAGCGCGCCTGACTACATCGGCTATGGTGAGTCCGTTTCTATGATGCACCCTTATATCCATGCCGAGACGCTCGCGAATACTTCTATTGATATGCTCCGTGCTAGTAAAGCCTTTTTGAAACAAAAGAATATTCATCTTAATCCTCAGTTGTTTTTAACAGGCTATTCTGAAGGAGGCTACGCAACTTTGGCACTGCAGAAAAAACTGCAAGAGGCTCATAGTGATGAGTTTATTGTTACGGCATCTGCGGCAGCCGCAGGTCCTTTTGACTTAACTGAGACAGCCAAAACAATCGCCAATAAAACGACAAATAATAAGCCTGCTTTTATGAGTTTTGTGCTGAAAGCCTATGACGATATATATGGGCTAAATATGATTTCGAAGATGTACCAACCTCAGTATGTAAACATCATTAATAGCTACTTCGATGGCAAACACTCAGGGTCAAAGATTACTAAAGACCTTAGTCACACCACCAGCGAGATTTTTAACGCACCGTTTTTAACGACTTTGCAAGGCGATGAGCAACATATCATTAAAGACAAGCTCGCCTTAAACAATATCTACGATTGGAAGCCGACTGCACCTACACGGTTTTTTCATGGTATCTATGACGAAATCGTGCCATATCACAACGCAGAAAAAGCGCTAAACACGATGAGAAGTAATGGTGCTACAAACGTTAGTCTTGGAGGTTGCTCTCTAACATCACATGTTGCTTGTGTCGCTCCTTTTATTATTGATACGGTTAGTTTCTTCTCTAGGTACGCTCATGATTTGTAAAAAGGCTGCGCTAACCGTGCTCTGTTTTTCTGCTTTAATGAGTATCACGGCTTGTTCAAATAATGCGATAAACTCACCTAAAAGCCAGAAAAGTACAAATAAATCAACGACAGTGCTTAACCTTAAATCACTACAATCATTAGCATCCATTACACCTTCTCTAGCTAAACATCGTGTTGTTTTTGTGGGTGAGCAACATACACAATATTCTGATCACTTAAACCAACTTGCTATAATTAAAAATATGCATAAACGCTGGGGAAGAAATACCAGCATCGGTTTAGAAATGATTCAACAGCCCTATCAGACTGTTCTTGATGATTATATTGTAGGAAAAATCAGCGAACGCAAGATGCTAAAAAATACAGAATGGTTTGATCGATGGCGTTATGACTTCCGTTTGTATCGTCCGATTTTTAGTTATGCTAAAGCCAATAAAATCCCTTTGGTAGCGCTCAATATCCCTAAAGAACTAACGCGCAAAATCACAAAATTAGGCATTAAAGGTTTAAGCGAAAAAGAGCGCCAACAACTCCCAGCACTTATTGATCGCTCAAACAAAACTTATATCAAGCGCATTACCAGCGTCTTTAGCAAGCACTCACAAACCAGCAGCAAAGGTATCGCCAAATTTCTTGATGCACAATTAGCGTGGGATGAAGGTATGGCATTTGCTGCTGCAAAATACTTAAATAACCATCCTGCAAAACGCATGGTTATTCTTGCGGGAGGTGGGCATGTGATAAACCGCAGCGGCATCCCCAATAGACTTGATCGGCAAATTAATTCACGCTCCGCCGTTGTGCTCAACAATGTAGAGGAAGCACCTTCAGTAACGCAGGGTGACTTTTTGCTCTTCTCACCAGAAATAAATCTTCCCAAAAAGGGAATGATGGGCATTTCAATGGTCGATGGAAAAAAGGGCGTTACCGTAAACTCTACTGTGTTTCACAGCGCAGCTACAAAAGCGGGCGTATTGAAAGGAGATGTGATTGTGGCTATTGACGAGCAAGCAATAAAATCATCTGCTGATGTAAAAGTATGGGGGGTTGATAAAAAACCAGGAGATGTTGTGAGACTTAAAATAAGAAGAAAAAGTAAGATTATATTCAAAGAACTTACTCTAAAAGGTAAGGCACGCGTTAGTCCGCATAAACTATCAAAATAAAGCACACCCCCCTAGTTTTACATGATGTATTTTAAGGGATTACTCATACATGTTTTTGAAACACCATGTAAAACTAGGGGGGTGTGTTTTTATTCTATTATATTCTGCTAGTTACTGATTACTAGCCATATCCTTTGATAAATAAACGCGAGGGTTAGCTGTTTCACCATTAAAGGCAATTTCAAGATGAAGGTGCGGGCCTGTTGAACGACCTGTGTTACCGACAAGTCCAATGATGTCGTCTTTGTTAACCGCTTGGCCTACTTCCACTAAAGACTTTTCAAGGTGACTGTAGCGAGAAACGACCATCTGACTATGTTCTATTTCTATTGTAATACCTAAACCCGCTTTTGCACCTGAGAATAAAACTCTTCCTTTTCCAACGGGAAAGACATCAGAGCCTTTTTTCGCTGCTATATCCATGCCTTTATGCATGGTTGTTTTCCCCGTGAATGGGTCTTTTCTCATTCCATAATGAGAGCTGATATGACCTGTTTTCACAGGAAAGTTATCGATATGGATGACTTTTTTTTCTGCCTCTATTTCTTTTGAGATTAACTCAAACTGAGAGATCACTTGATCCGTTAAGGATTGTTGTTCGTTTTGGGTTTTTGTAATTAGAAAGATAACCCCAAAAGAAAAAAGAGCAAACGCGGTAACAATTAAATGTACTGATATTTTTTTAAGTATTAAGTGAAGCATAAGCGACACCTCGATCAAAGAGGGGTAGAGATACTAAGGCAAGCTAATATAGAAGTCTAGTATTCCTCTGGGGAAATTCTAGCCACTAGAAAGATATGCAACTGGGAGTGGACTAACTCCATTTAGCAGAATCAGCTCGTTCCCATTCGCGCTTCCAGCTACTGGGTATTGTCTTTTTATTCAGTAAGCAGTCCTTATCCAATGACTCATAAATATCGCTATAATTTTCAACTTCAATGCCACTGATGCGGCGATTAACGTGCCACGGCATTATGTCGGCGGTGCTTTTTAAACCTGCTATTTCTAGTAATTCTATCAAGTGGTTAATCATTGAACGGTGATATTTTGCGACACGCTCACCCTTATCTGTTACATCAAGTGCCTGATAACGTTCTGGGTTTTGTGTCGCAATGCCTGTAGGGCATTCATCAGTATTGCAATGACGGGATTGTATACAACCTAGCGCAAACATCATTCCTCGTGCAGAATTTATCGTGTCAGCACCCAGCGCTATGACGCGCACCATATGAAAGGCCGAAATAATCTTACCTGCTGCAATGATTCTTATTTTATCGCGCACACCTGAGCCGATAAGTGCACTATTGACAAATGTCACCGCATCCCACAATGGCGTGCCTACTGAGTTTGTTAGCTCGACTGGCGCAGCGCCTGTTCCACCTTCTGAGCCATCCACAGTGATGAAATCGGGAGTGATACCTGTTTCAATCATCGCCTTGCAGATTGCCATAAACTCTGTTTTGTAGCCAATGCAGAGTTTGAATCCGACAGGTTTTCCGCCCGATAAATCACGCAGGTGAGCGACAAATCCTAATAAATCTTTAGGCGAAGAGAAAGCACTATGCGCGGGAGGAGAAATAACATCTTTGCCAACTTCAACACCGCGAATATCAGCAATCTCTTGGGTAACTTTTGCCCCCGGCAGTATTCCACCATGACCAGGTTTTGCGCCCTGCGATAGTTTTATCTCAATCATTTTTACTGAATCATTGGCGGCACTTTTAATAAATTTTTCTTCGCTAAACCCACCTTCTGGTGAGCGACAACCAAAATACCCCGTTCCAATCTGCCAAATTAAATCGCCACCATGCTTCAAATGAAATGGGCTTATACCACCTTCGCCGGTGTTATGAGCAAACCCATCCATCTTTGCGCCTTTATTCAACGCCATAATAGCTGTTTTACTCAGCGCGCCATAACTCATGGCAGAAATATTCAACGGCGAGGCAGCATAAGGTTGCTTGCAATTATCCTCGCCAAAAAGTATGCGAGGGTCTTTATCATGGATTTTTGTCGGCGCGAGTGAATGATTAATCCATTCTGCACCCGAGCGATACACATCAAACACCGTTCCAAAAGGTCGCGTATCTCTCGCTCCTTTTGCACGCTGATAAACCAAGGTTCTAAACTCGCGACTAATCGGCTTACCGTTAGTATCGGTTTCGATAAAGTACTGCTGTATCTCAGGGCGAATATATTCTAATAAATAACGGAAATGCCCAACAACAGGATACAAACGTAAAAGTGTCTTTCGACGTTGAGTTAAGTCTCTATAGCCAATGCCAATAATAGGCAATACGAGAAGCAGTAGCCATAAAATGGGCATCCAGAATATCGCCAATAATAAAATCAGCAGAGGTAATACAATGGAGAGAACGATAAAACTACGCTTAACTGTCATTTCATTTCCTTTTTACAATACGTTTATTCTTTGAGTCTAGTACGTTAATTGAAGCTTGCTAGATATTTTTATTGATATTGAATAGGAAGCATAATTATAAAAAAAAATGATAAAATTTATCTTTAGATTGAATAAATATAATGAGGATAAATATGTTTAAACACAATAGACAGTTGCGGATACCTTTATTAATTTTACTATGTACTGGGCTTATAACAGGCTGTGCTAGCGTACCAATGGCTTCGGCAGATCGTGATGCACAGTTAAAAAGGTTTTCTCCTCCCGCTGGTAATAACTCAGGGCTATATGTTTATCGCAACTCTTTTATTGGTCAGGCGTTAAAAAAGACAGTTTATCTCGATAAAAAAATAATAGGAGAAACAGCAAATAAGGTTTATTTCTATAAACTTATAAAACCTGGTTCACACCTCATAGCCACAAGCTCAGAATTTGGCAACAATGGGCTAACATTCACCGCCGTTGCTGGTAAAAATTACTTCGTAAGGCAGTATATAAAACTAGGCTTAATCGTAGGAGGAGCAAATGTTGCTATGGTCAATGAGAGCACAGGAAAAAAAGAAGTACTACAGTGCAAGCTCGCTAGATCAAATTAGCTTCATTTATATCGCACCTCCAATTAGTCATGTAAAACTAGGGGGGTGTGCTATTTTTTAAATAGCTGATTTCTCAGGTATTCATATAAAGATCAACGTTTCTTTACATCAACATAATCTCTAGTCGCAGCACCTGTGTACAACTGGCGTGGTCTACCAATTTTTGATTGTGGGTCGCCCATCATCTCGTTCCATTGCGATACCCAGCCAACGGTACGACCTACTGCAAACAAAACGGTAAACATATTAAGCGGGATGCCCATGCTGAGAAAAATTATTCCTGAGTAGAAATCAACATTAGGATAAAGGTTGCGCGATTTAAAGTAGTCATCTTCTAGCGCGACTCGTTCTAACTCCATCGCCGTATCTAGTAGCTTTTGGTGCTCAGGATTTTGGCATTTATCGTTTGCCAGCATTTCGTGGCAAATTTCGCGAATGATTTTTGCTCTTGGGTCAAAGCTTTTATAAACACGATGACCAAACCCCATAAGTCGAAAACGATCATTTTTGTCTTTTGCTCTGTCGATAAATGTTGAGAGTGGTTTACCCGAATCATTAATTTCGGTGAGCATTTTTATCACAGCCTCATTGGCTCCACCGTGCGCTGGCCCCCATAATGATGCGATACCTGATGCAATTACCGCGAATGGATTCGCTTGAGAACTACCTGCTAAACGTACCGTTGAGGTGGATGCGTTTTGTTCGTGGTCGGCATGTAATATCAGAATCACATCCAGTGCTTTTGCTAATAATGGGTCGACGGTGTATTTCTCACACGGTGTTGAAAACATCATATGCAAAAAGTTTTCACTAAAGTTCAGTGAATTATCAGGGTATACAAAAGGCATTCCTTGCGCGTAGCGATAACTCCATGCAGCGATAGTAGGCATTTTTGCTATTAAACGATGTGCCGCGTTCAGTCTATCCTTGGGGTCGTGTATATCATCACCATCATGATAGAAAGCAGATAGAGCCGCCACTACGCCAACCATGATTGCCATGGGGTGCGAATCACGGCGAAAGCCGCTGTAAAAACGAAGCAGTTGCTCGTGTAACATGGTGTGATGTTTTATGGAATATTCAAACTCATCATATTCCTTTTTGCTAGGAAGCTCCCCATGCAACAATAAATAACAAGTTTCAAGGTAGGAGCTTTCTTCGGCAAGCTGTTCAATGGGGTAGCCCCGATATTCAAGTATCCCTTTTTCGCCATCTAAATAAGTAATGTCGCTCCAACAGCTCGCGGTTGCCATAAAGCCAGGGTCGTAAGTAAAGATTCCCAGTTCTTTATAAAGACTGCGCACATCCATTGTCATGGGCCCGCTGGTGGGTTTTAACAAGTCTAACTCGACTTGTTTTCCTGTGCGGTTATCTATCAGTGTAATGCTGTCTTTTTTCATACTTATTTCCTAGTTGTATAAAAGAGTATGAAAGCACACCCCCCCACTTTTACATGATGTATGATTATTTATAATGCTATCAGGTCTCAAATTCGATGACCAAATCCCCTTGCTCAAGAATTTCACCTGTATCAAGGTGAATCTTCTTAAATCACGCCATCAAACGGTGCAGTGATTGTTGATTCCATTTTCATCGCCTCAATCACAAACAATGGGGCATCTTTTTCTACTTGCTGACCATTTTCTACCATGATTGACGAGAGTCGTCCTAAAATAGGCGTGCCGACTTCATTGTCTTCTACGGTTTGACGGTTAACTTTTTTGGTGGATTTAACCGAGTCGTCTCTGACTGTAATGCTCCGCGTTTGACCATTTAGATTAAATGTTACTGTACGAATTCCACCGTCATCAGGCGGTGAACAGTAAACCATTTTGATAACAATAACCTTGCCTTTACCTAGCTCAACTGTTAATTCTTCGCGTTGTTTTAAACCAAAAAAGAACGCTGTTGTGGGGATTACAGAAACATTGCCGTAATCTTCAAGGTGCTGGAAAAAGTCTTCATAAACCTTGGGGTACATTATATAAGATAAGAAATCTAACTCTGTACATCTATCATTAAACTTCTCTTTAAATGCAGCGAATTCTTTATCAAAGTCGATAGGTTCTAGGTGGTCATTAGGGCGATCTGTAAAAGGCTTTTCATTTTTAAGTACTAATTTACTCAGTGCTTGTGGGAAGCCACCTTCGGTTTGTCCCAAATTGCCTTTAAATAGATCAAGCACAGATTCAGGAAACGCGAGTGTTCCGCCTTCCTTCATAACGTCTTCTTCTGTTAGGCCGTTTGATGTCATAAAAATAGCCATATCACCAACCACTTTGGATGATGGTGTGACTTTGACAATATCACCAAACATTTTATTCACAATCGCGTAGTTTTCTTTTACCTCTTCAAATTTATGCTCTAAACCCAGCGCGATAGCTTGTGGGCGTAAGTTTGAATATTGCCCACCAGGAATTTCATGCTCATACACTTCGGCAGTACCCGCTTTTAAACCAGACTCAAAGGGGTAATAAATCTCGCGGGTATCTTCCCAGTAATTTGCGTATTGATTGAGTGATTCTAAATCAAAAGCTTGCTCGCGTGGCTGACCTTGCATCGTCGCTATCAGTGAATTTAAGTTGGGCTGAGACGTTAAGCCCGACATCGAACTCATACAAGCATCAACAATATCCACATCCTTTTCTATCGCCTTTAATAAAGTAGCCGATTGCATGGATGAGGTGTCGTGCGTGTGCAAATGCAAAGGCAAGTCAACCGCCTCTTTTAACGCAGGGATTAAGACTTCTGCGGCATAAGGCTTTAACAATCCCGCCATATCTTTTAAACACAGCGTATGCGCGCCTGCATCTTCAAGCTGCTTTGCCAAATCGAGGTAATAATTCAAATGGAATTTATTGCTTTTGTCGGTATTAAGCACGTCGCCCGTATAACAAATAGTCGCTTCTGCCAAGCCACCTGTTTGCTCACGCACCACTTGAATGGATTTACGCATGCCTTCAACCCAGTTCAACGAATCAAAAATACGGAAAACATCAATGCCATTTTCCCATGATTCAATAATGAACTTTTCAATCAGATTATCAGGATAAGCTTTGTAACCTACGGCGTTCGAGCCACGAAATAACATCTGGAACATGATGTTCGGAATAGCTTCACGCAAATGCTGCAAACGCTTCCACGGACATTCATGCAAAAAACGCATCGATACATCAAAAGTCGCGCCACCCCATAACTCTAAAGAGAAGAGTTGTGAATGATTTTTTGCCAAGCCTTCAGCAATTTTCATCATATCTTTAGTTCGTACGCGCGTTGCGAGCAATGACTAATGTGCATCGCGTAAGGTTGTATCGGTGTAGAGGATATTATCTTGGTCTTTAATCCACTGCACAAAACCGTCTGCGCCTAGTTCATCTAGTTTATTTTTTGTGCCTTCAGGATAAGCAGCTAAGGCATCAAACTTTGGAATGATAGGTGTACGAAAATCAGCCGCACAACTACGATCAGGATCAACCTTTTTAATATCGGGGTTGCCATTGACGATAACATTGGCTAAATAGCTCAATGTTTTTGTGCCACGATCCAATCGCATCGGCACATCATAAAGCTCAGTATGGGTCTCTAAGAATGTAACTTTTACTTCACCTGCACGAAATGTTGGATGATCTAAAACATTTAATAAAAATCCAACATTGGTTTTAACGCCACGAATTCTAAATTCACGCAAAGCTCGATGCGCACGTTGAATTGCGCCATCAAGTGTGCGACCTGATGCGGATATTTTAACCAGCATCGAATCAAAAAATGGGGATACTTTTGCCCCAACATAAGCCGCTCCGACATCCAGACGAATACCAAACCCCCCAGCGCTACGGTAAGCAATAATTGTCCCAAAGTCTGGCTTAAAGTTTTGTGTTGGGTCTTCTGTGGTAATTCGACATTGCACTGCAAAACCACGAATCGATACATCATCTTGTGATTGTATATTTATTTCAGGATCAGATAGCTTTCGCCCGTTTGCAATATGAATTTGGCTACGGACAATATCAATGCCTGTAATTTCTTCGGTGATGGTGTGTTCTACTTGAACACGTGGGTTTACTTCGATGAAGTAGATATTTTCATCACCATCTACCAAAAATTCTACCGTACCTGCATTGCTGTAATCTACATGGCGAGTAATCTTTAAAGCATATTCATAAAGCTTGTTTCGCGTCTCCTCTTTTAAAGTAGTGCTTGGAGCAACTTCAATAACTTTTTGGAAGCGACGTTGTACAGAACAATCACGCTCATATAAATGTACGAGATTGCCGTAATTATCACCTAGAATCTGTACTTCTATATGCTTAGGTGAATCAAGGTATTTCTCTAAGAAGACGGTGTCGTCACCAAAAGCTTTTGCTGCCTCATTACGTGCATCGTTATAAGCCGTTGGCAATTCATCGGCAGCACGCAAGATACGCATACCACGACCGCCACCACCCGATGCGGCTTTTATCATCAATGGGAAGCCGATTTTTTCTGCTTCTTCCATAGCTATTTCAACGCTATCAAGCGATGCTTTACTATCTTCAATAACAGGAATGCCTGCATCTATTGCATTTTGTTTTGCTTGTACCTTATCGCCCAACTGCTCCATGACTTCAGGTGCAGGGCCAACAAAGATAATGTCTTCCTCACGGCAACGACGTGC
>CAYOHT010000002.1:0-6106 GCA_964403815.1 uncultured Cocleimonas sp. | reverse complement strand
TGACTTCAGGTGCAGGGCCAACAAAGATAATGTCTTCCTCACGGCAACGACGTGCGAACTCTACATTCTCAGATAAAAAGCCATAACCAGGGTGGATTGCATCCACGTCATGCATTTTTGCGGTTTTGATAATCTCTTCGATATTCAAATATGGCATTAACGGATCTTCATCAGCGCCTATTTGATATGCCTCATCCGCTTTATAACGATGCGGCGAAAAGCGATCCTCATGGGTGTAGATAGAAACTGTACACAGCTTCAACTCTGATGCGGCTCGCAAGATGCGAATGGCAATCTCGCCTCGGTTAGCAACGAGAAGTTTTTTGACTTCTTTGTTTATGCTTGTTTTCATTAATGTTGTCATAATTATTATGTGGTTTATTTATACCTATGAGAGTAGGAGAATAAAAGGGTTTATAAAAATAAAGTGTTTTAATTATTACTATTTGAATCTGATTAAAGTGTAGTTTAGCATCAACTTTAATTCACAGAAATTATTGTTATATTGCTTGTTTGTTGACCAGTTCTGCTTCCTTTGCACTCCATCCTATTGTTAGAACCATTCATCATAGGGTGGTTAATTTTTAAGCTAATTACTTTTATTATCACTCCAACTTATTAGCAGTCTGCCACCAAAGGCACAAAATAATAAATATTATTAAAGAAACTGACTCATGAAAAAATATATAATAGGAATTGCAGCATATTATCACGATAGTGCCGCCGCACTTATTTGCGACGGAGAAGTTATTGCTGCCGCTCAAGAAGAGCGCTTTACACGTAAGAAGCACGATCCTGCCTTCCCGACCAATGCCATCAAATACTGCTTGAAAGAAGCAGGAATTACACATAAAGATGTTGAGTATGTTGTTTTTTACGACAAGCCTTTACTAAAGTTTGAGCGCCTTCTTGAAACTTACCTTTCTTATGCACCCAGCGGCTTTCGTTCTTTTATTGCGGCTATTCCTATTTGGCTAAAAGATAAGCTTTTTCTTAAAACAACATTAAAAAGGGAGCTTTCTTCTCTTTTTGGTATTGATCAAAAAGAATTACCTCAGCTACTTTTCACTGAGCATCACCAGTCTCATGCAGCATCGGCTTTTTTCCCTTCACCTTATGAGAAAGCAGCCGTTTTATGCCTTGATGGTGTCGGCGAGTGGGCAACCACATCTATGTGGCTAGGTGATGGTAATAAACTAACGCCTCAGTGGGAAATTGATTTTCCTCATTCATTGGGTCTGCTTTATTCTGCCTTTACTTATTACACGGGTTTTCGTGTAAATTCGGGGGAATATAAGCTCATGGGCTTAGCGCCTTATGGCGAGCCGAAATATGTTGATTTGATCTTAGAGAATCTTGTCGATTTAAAAGAAGACGGTACTTTTCGTTTAAACATGAAATACTTTAACTATGCAACGGGTCTAACCATGACCAATAAGAAATTTGCAGATTTATTTGGCTCACCTGCACGTGAAGCCGAAGGTGAATTGACTCAAAAAGAAATGGATATTGCACGCTCTATCCAATGGGTAACAGAAGAAGTTGTGTTGCGCCTTGGTAGAAGTGTTCATAAAGAAACAGGCATGGATTATTTATGCCTTGCTGGCGGCGTAGCTTTGAACTGTGTATCAAACGGTCGTTTGTTACGTGAAGGTCCATTCAAAGAAATTTGGATTCAACCTGCTGCGGGTGATGCGGGTGGTGCTATCGGTGCAGCATTGTCGGTTTATCATGAATACCAAGAAAAGCCGCGCACGCTACAAGTGCCTGATGCTACTAAGGGCTCTTACTTAGGTCCATCATTTAGCAATGAGCAGATCAAAACTTACTTGGATAAAGTAGGCGCTAAATATGTAGAGCTTAAAGATGATGATTTGATGCCAAAGCTTGCAGAAATTATGGAAGGCGAAAAAGTGGTTGGTTGGTTCCAAGGTCGTATGGAATTTGGCCCTCGCTCTTTAGGCGCACGCTCAATCATTGGCGATGCACGAAGCACAAAGATGCAAACAACAATGAACTTAAAAATCAAATACCGTGAGTCTTTCCGACCTTTCGCGCCTGTTGTAAAGTTCGATAAAGTTTCTGATTGGTTTGAGCACGAGGGCCCTAGCCCATACATGCTGATTGTTGCTCCTGTAAAAGAAGATAAGCGCTCAAAAATATCTGAAGATCAGGATAAACTTTTCGGTATCGACAAGCTCAATATACCGCGTTCACAGATTCCTGCGGTTACCCATGTTGATTATTCAGCGCGTGTACAAACCGTTCACCCTGAGACAAACCCGCGCTTTTATCACCTGTTAGATGCCTTTGAAGAAAGAACTGATTGCCCAGTATTGGTAAATACGTCATTTAATGTACGTGGTGAACCGATTGTAAATACGCCCGAAGATGCCTACCGCTGTTTTATGCGTACCGAGATGGATTTTCTTGTAATGGAAAACATTCTGGTGGATAAAACCACTCAGCCTGAATGGAAAGAAGAAGGCGATTGGCGTAATGAATTTGCGCTAGATTAATAATACGGAACGAATTAATAGATATGAGTAACGAAATAAACACAGCAGAAGTCACAAATTCTGACTTGCGAAAGTTTGGCTTTATCATGGGTGGAATGTTTGCTTTCATCTTTGGATTAATTTTTCCATGGTTAGGCGATAAAACATCCGAGACTTGGCCCATTTGGCCGTTTATTGTCATGGCAGTATTTTGGGTGATTGCAATTATTGCACCTCAAATTCTTCGCCCTGTAAATGAGATCTGGATAAAGATTGGTAATGTCTTAGGATTTATCAACACACGTATTATTTTAGGTGTGATGTTTTTCCTCATGTTTTTTCCTATTGGTATGTTGCTGAAGCTTTTTGGCAAAGACAGTATGAATAGAAAGCTAGATGAAAAGACAGACACGTATCGAAAAATTAGTACAGTAAGAGATAAAGAACATTTAGAAAAGCCGTTTTAAAAACGACATTTCAAATTAATAAAAGGACATTGTTATGGTTGATTTACTACAAGACCTTTGGTCATTTATGAGAGAGCGCAAAAAGTTTTGGTTAGCGCCTATCATCCTCGTTATGCTATTACTCGGTGCATTATTAGTGCTTGCACAAGGTTCTGCAGTTGCACCATTTATCTACACGTTATTCTAAAAAAGATAAGGTTAATATGAAGAACATAATAGGGAATTTACTCCTTCTCAGCTTCAGCTTCGCCATTGTATTTGCAATCGGTGAGGTTGCTAGCCGCTATGTTACGCCTATTTCCCCTGGCCCTAGTATTTTGGACATGGATGGCAATAAGCAAAAGATCAGTTATATAGAAGCAGGTAAACAGTTTCGAATTAAAACCCCTGATTTTGACACGGTAACAACCATCACTAAAGATGGCTATCGAGCGCCTGAGGCAAAAGGAAAGCCTAATGTAATCTTCATGGGTGATTCTTTCACTTATGCCCAAGGCGTAACCGATAATGAAGCATTTCCTGCGCTTTATTGTAAAGCTCGAGGACTTAACTGTGCCAATCTAGCGGTACCTGGAGCGAGCACGCTTTATGAAATAGACCGCTTAGAGCACTTCCTGAAAACAAAGAGTTGGACACCCGACATGGTTCATTTCTTCTTTTTCACGGGAAACGATTTTAGCGACAACTTAGGTGCTGCTAACAACCGCGCGCTAGGTTTGCCTTATGAGCCAGTTGAATTAAACCTGCGCCCTGCTGCTGTGGAAGAAAAGAATATTATTAAGAGAACGATTGATGTTGGCTTGAAATACTCAAATTTACTGCGTGTAGCTTATTACAAAATATTACCCATGATTCGCAACAACCCAGAAGAAGCTGCGGATACTATGAGTAAAGCACTCGAAGTTACAAAAGATGAATTTGCACGACTTGATAAGCTTAGCCATGCATATGCGTTTAACTACAAAATTTATGTGATACATCCTGAGCCTAAAATTACCAATAATGTGTATCAAGAGATAGACAAAAAGTTACAAGCACTCACCCCTGCTCCAATCACTTTTCTTGGTGATCTCTTTAAAGAAAACACAAAAGATTATTTCTTCCCATCCGATGGACACTTTAGTGTTGCAGGGAATAAAAAACTAGCAGACTTCTTGCTTGCCAATCAGAAGCTGAGCCAGAACTAACAATAACCTCTTATCAGGCTCTCCATAAAGCACACCCCCCCACTTTTACATGATGTTTTGATAAGTAGTGCAAACATCATGTAAAAGTGGGGGGGTGTGCTTTATATATAGTGGTTTCTAACCCTAAATAATATATTGGCAAAAAGTATCTACAAATTCTCATACTGATCTATAATCAGGGTCTATTACAAAATATAAGCCTGCATTAATATGATAGAGAGCAATCATTTTTGCTTAGTCCCCCATGATTAAATACGAAAAGTCCCCTAAAAAAATACAATCAATATCCGCTGATTTTGTAAAAGATAATTTTGATCTTGAACATTTTTCATTCCTCGAAAAGCGAATAGCAAGACAAATAGCCATAAGCTGTGGTGATCTTTCTATCTTAGAAAATATTCGTTTCAGCGAAAACCTGATTGATCAAGCACTAGAAGCAATGGATGAGGATTACGAACTACTTTGTGATACGCCCATCGTCACCAGTGGACTTAAAGAAAAATACTTAAAAAATGAGCCTATTTGTCTTATTAACAAAGCAAACGTCATCTCCCAAGCAAAATCAAATAAACAGACACGCAGCATGTTGGCTGTTGATCTGTGGAAGCCTTACTTGCCTGAAAGCATTGTTTTAATCGGTGCTGAACCTACTGCATTATTTCGATTACTAGAGATATTAGAAGAAATTAAAGAAGACGATAAAGATAAGAAGCCAGCATTAATTATAGCAACACCTGTCGGATTTACAGGTGCAGAAGAAGCGAAAAAATATCTCTGGGACAACTGTGAAAAGTTAGGTGTACCCTGTATTACTCTATTAGGGAGCCGAGGAGGAAACGACTTTGCATCAACGATAATGAACACATTACTCCAAATACAAAAAAGTAAAGAGAGTGATACCATAGAGAAAGACTGAATCGACGTAATTAGATTCTCCTTATAAGAACTTACACAATATTACAAAAGAATCATGAACAAAGTATAAAAAGTGCAGTCATAACTTACGAGTACATTAAAAAGGAAGCCGTAAAATGAAAACACAAAAACTAAATTTATTTACTACATTTTTTACTAAGGCAGTGATGCTTGCATCATTGATATTCACAATCACATCAGTACAGGCTAAAAAACTGTATTGGGATTCTAATTCACACACACCCGTTCGTATTGACGTGGTTGACGACCACGGTAGAACACTCAATCAATATTCAGCCGATAGCCGTGGCTATAAAACGCAACGCACTTATTTAGAAGCAGTGAAGGGTAAGCGCTACCAACTACGCATTCGTAACACGAGTAACCGACGTATTGGTGTCATCGTTGCCGTTGATGGTAGAAATATTTTGAGTGGCGCTAAGTCCTTCTTACGCAAAAATGAGAAAATGTACATCCTCGACCCTTATGAAACCGCAAACTACAAAGGGTGGAGAACCGCAAAAAACCGCGTTAATCGCTTTTACTTCACATCAGCAGGCGATTCATATTCAAACGCATGGGGTGATCGTTCTGCCATGGGTGTCATTGCTGTAGCGGTATTTGATGAGCAACGTAGACAGCATTACAAAAAGTACCGCCGTAACGACATAAACAAAGGTATGGCGCCCTCTCGACGCGGCTATCTAGCAGAAGAATCGACAGGTACTGGTTTTGGGCGAGAAGAATATTCCCCGACAATCAGAGTTAATTTTAAAGCAAAGAACAACCCTAGCTTTAAACACTTCTTTAAATACGAATGGCGAAATACTCTTTGTAAGAGAGGCATTGTAAATTGTAATTATTATGAAGGTGATCGAAGAAACAATCGTTTTTGGCCACGTGAAAGTAATAATGGTTATGCGCCATACCCTCCAGGTCATTATGCAAAAGGCTGGGATGATGATTAAGTTGTTAGTCAGTAGAGACAGAAACTTCGGATTAAGCCGAAGCTGGTAATAAAAAAAGGCACCATAATGGA
>CAYOHT010000001.1:24911-31232 GCA_964403815.1 uncultured Cocleimonas sp. | reverse complement strand
AGCAGTTTGAGATTAGCCCTAACCTCATCACTACCTGCTTTTATCATCAGACCCCCATCCGATAATAAGCGGCCGCTTATTGTTGCTTCATTATTAATGCCAAACGTGGTGACCTTGCGATCAGTGTTGGAGTCCTTCCAGTAATCTGCAAATGTATCATCTGCGTTGATTACGGCGACTCCATGAGTCCCCAACCCAATAAATATTTCTCCCTTTTCCTGTGCCACACCCTCTAAATTGCCAAACCCTTCAAGGTGGGCGGCACCTGCGTTATTCACAACAGCTACGTCGGGTCGTGCTATTTTTGTTAAAAAGCTTATATCACCAAAATGGTTTGCACCCATCTCGATAACTGCAAAATCGTGCTCGTCTCGAATTCTTAATAACGTCAGCGGCATTCCGATGTCATTATTAAAGTTCCCATTTGTTGCCAGCACATTACTTTCAACAGATAAAATTGCGGCAATCATTTCTTTTAGCGTGGTCTTACCATTACTACCCGTTAAACCAATCACTGGTTTTGTAAACTGTTGGCGCCATGCTGATGCCAAGTCTGCCAGTGCTTGCAAAGTATCTTTAACGACGACTTGAGGAAGATCACAATCAATCTTTTTGTGCACGAGCGCAGCGCCTGCCTTCCCAGCCAGATCAGCCACAAAATCATGCGCATCAAAACGCTCTCCTTTAATAGCAACAAAAAGCTGATCTTCTTTTACTAAGCGAGAATCTGTAGCAACAGAATCAAGAGCCACATCTGCACCGTGAAGCACACCCCCTGTCATTTCTGCGACCTGCTGTAAACTCAACCATGTGCTTTGCGATGACATCAGGCTGCTAGCTCCTGTAGAACTTGCTCAACTTGCTCACGATCATTAAAAGGAATTACTCCTGTCGCTAGAATCTGACCCGTTTCGTGACCCTTGCCTGCAATTAAGACAGCATCACCACTTTTGGCTTGTTTTAGTGCTTTGTAAATTGCAGCACTTCTATCGTGCTCAATAATGACTGCATCTTTATTTTCAAAACCCGCCACAATATCTTGCATAATAAGCTCTGGGCTTTCGGTGCGCGGATTATCATCTGTCGCAATCACCACATCCGCATATTTTTCTGCCACTGCCGCCATAAGTGGGCGCTTGCCCGCATCACGATCACCACCACAGCCAAATACACAAATTAAGCTGCTAGCACCATCATCAGCCAAATGTTCACGCAACGCTTTTAAAACACTCATCAGTGCGTTAGGGGTATGAGCAAAATCAACCACGGTTAAAACTGATTTACTCAGCACACCCCCCACCTTTTCCATACGACCTGCAACGGTTTGTACATTATTTAATTGTGAAATTGCATCATTAAAGCCAATCCCTAAACCTAACATTGCGCCCAACGCCGCCAGTAGGTTACTAAGATTAAAACGGCCTAAAACGGAAACAGCCAACTGTCCTTTTTGCGAACCATACTGAACAACAGCACAAATACCGTTAACCGTAAACTTTGCATCATCAGCAACTAAAGAACCTGCTGGATAACCTTCGACTTCACCAATCCCGTAACCAACAACTATTTGTGTCTCGCTTACTTTTTTTGCTATATCACGACCAAATCTATCATCCAGATTAAGCACAACCGCTTTTAAGTTTGACCAATGAAATAATTTCTCTTTAGCATCAGCATAAGCTTCAACCGTCTTGTGATAATCAAGATGATCACGACTCAAATTTGTTAGTACCGCAACATCAAAAGCAACACCTGCCACACGCCCCTGATCAAGCGCATGCGATGAAACTTCCATTGCTACTGTGTTTATGTTTTTCTGTTTTATCGATAGTAAATTTTGATGTACATTGATTACATCTGGCGTTGTATGTGTCGCTGTTTGCAAATCATTCAACAAACCAATACCAATCGTACCAATAACCGCACACTGATCTATTGCCTGCGCCAAGAAGTGACTTACGCTCGTTTTTCCATCCGTTCCTGTAATACCAATCATTTGCAATGACTGGCTAGGCGACTGGTAAAACCGACCTGCAATTAGACCCAATGACTCACGTAAGTTTTCTACTTCAAACTGCGGGATACTGGTTTCTACGAACTCCAAAGCATCATCAGCCTCATAAATAATCGCAACAGCACCTAACATTTCAGCACGTATAGCATAATCCATGCCATGCTGATGACTACCTCTTAGCGCTACAAACAAACAACCAGCCGTTACCTCACGACTATCTAATGTCATTGAAGTAATCGGGCAATTAACCGTAGCTGGCACAGTAACAATATCTTTCAACAAAGATGCAAGAACCATTTGAGTCATCACTCAACACCCTCATTAGCAACAGCCAAACGCGGACCAATAACAGGCTTAACCAGCTTCTTTATTTGAGGCTGCTTCTTTGACTTTACCTGCGGAAGATCATCAGGTGCAACATCCATAACACGTAGAGCATTTGCCATTATTTTCGAGAACAAAGGCGCCGCCAAACGACCACCACTCGCCTTCTCAACTTTAGGATCATCAATCATCACAGCAACCACTAACCGAGGATTTGTTGCTGGAGCAACACCGATAAAGCTAACCACCAAATGATTTTTACTGTAGCGACGCTTAATAAGCTTATTCGCTGTTCCTGTTTTACCTGCAACATGATAACCATCAATCGCTGCACTTTTACCTGTAGCATTAGGCTGAACTACTGCGCGCATCATCTTTAACACAGCATCTGCATTACTCTCAGACATCACGCGTTGGCCCAATGACTTTCTTTCCTGCTTATAAATACTCACAGGATATAAAACACCACCGTTTGCAAACACTGTATAAGCCTGCGCAAGCTGCAATAAACTCGCTGAAATACCATAACCGTAACCATGTGAAGCACGATCAACCTTGCCCCACTTATCGTAATAAACCAGTTTCCCCTCTTCTTCGCTAAAGAAACCAGCATCAGGCTTGCGACCAAAGCCTACGCGATTCAAAAACTTCCAATGATCACGAGGCTTCATTAATAAAGCCACTTTACTAGCACCTACATTGCTCGACTTTGCCAAAATACGCGACAAGGTTAGCGCACCATAATTTTTAGGATCTTTTATAATGACTTTACCCACTTTAAACTTTCCATTTGTCTCAATAGAAACACTTTCATCAATTGCACGAGCTTCTAATGCGGCCGCAATTGTCAAAGGCTTCAAGGTAGAACCTGGTTCAAACGCATCAACTACCGCACGGTTACGATAGTTATAAGGTTTAAATGAAGCACGATCATTAGGATTAAAGCCTGGCATATTCGCCATCGCCAAAACCTCGCCTGTCTTTGAATCAAGCACTACCACCGAACCTGACTTAGCACCCAACTTGAAGACTTCACCTTTCAATAATTTATAAGCGGCATACTGGATTCGATGATCAATACTTAACTGTACCGTTTCACCAGGAACCATTGTTTCTAGCTCTTCAATATTCTCAACTAGACGACCTCTACCATCACGAATCACTCGATTACGACCAGAATGACCTGCAAGACGTTCATTCATAGAACGCTCAACACCTTCAATACCCTCATCATCAATATTGGTAAAGCCAACCACATGCGAAGTTGTTTCTGCCATAGGATAAAAGCGCTTATACTCACGCTTGATATTCACCGCAGGGATATTTAAATCTGCAATTTTCTGTGCTATTTCTGGCTCTAAATGACGCGCAAGGTAATGAAAACGTTTAACAGACATCGCCTTCATCGTTTCTTGCAAAACACCTTCAGACATACCAAGCAAAGTTCCCATCGCTGCTATTTTAACCGCCAACTCTTCTTGATCAAGCTTGGCCAACTTAGCCTCGTCGCTGTTTTTACTAAACGCTGCACCTCGAAGAGCTCGCTGTGCATCCAATAATTTTCGCGGATCAACCGACACTGAAGATACAGGAGAACTAATCGCCAGCGACTCACCGTTTCTATCAACAATCATTCCTCTATAAGGAGGTACCGTAATCGTGCGTAACTGCCGCTTACCTGCTTGCTTCTTCAGCCATGACTGCTGAAAAGTTTCAAGATATGCCGCGCGACCAAGGAGCACCGCAATACCTGCTAAAAGCAATAGCATTAACGCAAAACGCCTCCCCCTATAAACAGGCGGCATTTTGTTCTTTGGTCGAGAGGTATACTGTCTACGCATGACGCCTTAGTTACCCAAAGCTACTTTAGACGCTTTAAGTACTGCTGGCGTTTTTTCATTTGACTCTGTCGACACCACTATTTCTTTTGCCGACTCTCTGATTGTTTTTATTTCTGTAGCCCTAGGCATTTCCATATTCAAATCTATCCGCGCATTTCGCTCAACACGCACCTGATTCAACATCGTCCCTTGTTCTAACTTTAAACGACTCCATTGCGCGGCTAATTTATCACGCTCTTTCTCAAGCACTTGCAACCCCATAAACAGTGTTCTTGACTCATGCCGATGAACCACTGTCTTGATAGCCACAAAAATCACAGCAACAAACAAAATCACCAACAAAGGCAACTGCCAATTAACAACAGAATCAACTGTTTTCATCTTTACTGCTGGGCGTTCTGGACCTTTATCAGTTGACATGATTTATCTCTCCGATTCGCATAATTGCACTACGTGAACGTACGTTTCCCTGAATTTCATTCTTAGAAGGCTTAACAGCCTTTCCAATTAATTTATAAACTGGCACGAAAAGATCATCATCCATTACTGGCAGCCCACGTGGAATTGGGGGCGCACTCGACGCCGCCCTTAAAAAGCGTTTCACGATACGATCTTCTAAAGAATGAAAACTAATCACAACTAACCGTCCTTTGGTTGCTAAATACTCTTTCGAGTTATCCAAACATTCATGCAGGTCATCAAGCTCACGATTGATAAAGATTCGTATCGCCTGAAAACTACGCGTTGCTGGGTGTTTCCCCTGCTCTTTCCTTTGAATTTTCATAGGGATGCAAGAGGACACAATCTCAGCCAACTGAAGCGTTGTACTGATAGGGGCTTCTGCTCTCTTCTCCACTATCGTTTTTGCGATTCTTCGTGAGAATCGCTCATCACCGTACTGATAGATAACGTTGGCAATTTCTTCTTCAGCTGCTCTGTCAAGCCACTGCGCTGCACTTTCATCCGCATCTGGATTCATGCGCATATCAAGCTCGCCGTCACGCATAAAACTAAAGCCACGTGACGCGTCATCTAACTGCGGTGAAGACACACCTAAATCTAGCAACAATCCATCGGCTTTCTCCAAACCTGCATCCTTCAATGCATCTGGGAAATCCTTAAAAGACCCTTGCCAAACAAAAACCCGCCCATCTTCCTTATACTTTTCCTTCGCAAAAGCGATGGCAAGCGGGTCTTTATCAATCAACAGTAATCGCCCTTTCGAACCCAACTGCTTTATTACTTCAGCCGAATGTCCACCTCGACCAAATGTGGCATCTATGTAGATGCCGTCTTCTTTAATATTTAATGCGTTAACAGCCTCATCAAGTAAAACCGTTTCGTGCTTAAAGCTGCCTGACATCGTTTTATTAGACACAATGCCAAGCCCACACTAAATTGAAAAATTCTTTAACGAGTCATCATTCTGAATACTATCTTCAGCGATCTCTACTCTATCTCCAGCACCACCAAGCCAAGCATCCTCGCTCCATAACTCGAACTTGTCGACCTGACCTACCAGCACAACTTTCTTATCGAACTTACCAAAGTCACGTAATGGCTCCGAAACCATAATGCGACCTTGTCCATCCATTTTCACCTCTGTTGCGTAACCAAAAACCGTACGCATCAAACTCTTAACACCCTTATTCATATTGGGTAGTTTTTTAATGGCTGCTTGCGTCTCCATCCATTTACTAAGTGGATACAACGATAAACACTCACCACCGTGATCTGCCGTTAAAACCAACTCGCCTTCATTATCCAAACCAATCTCATCGCGATACTTGGTAGGGATTGCAACCCGCCCTTTCGCATCAAGATTTAAATAAGAAGAGCCTAGAAACATTTACAAAATAACCAAGTTAGTTTTTATCTAATCAATGAAAATGGAAAATAACCACATAAACCCACTTTTCACCACATTTCTTTATCTTAACACCAAAAAGCCACAAAACAAACAATAATTAGGATAACAATAGGTAAAAAGTCTTTTAAAAGACAAGCAGTTAGCGCAATGAGCGATATTCGCCCAAAGAAGAGAAGGAGTTCGTTTTTTGAATTAATCGGATAGAATTAGAATCTAATGAATCACATTAGCTTTGTGTAGTTTTTGTTCGATTGATAAATAAATTAGAATAA
>CAYOHT010000001.1:2853-24811 GCA_964403815.1 uncultured Cocleimonas sp. | reverse complement strand
AGTGTGAGTTGACCTATAAGCCGGGTCCTGTCGTGAACAATCATTCATCTGGATAATACGTCACCGTATACCTCAAGCGATCTACCCGGATACAGTGCGGGTACACACCTATTGCATCCCTATTTGATCTTGCTCCGGACGGGGTTTACCTTGCCACAAACAGTTACCTGCTGTGCGGTGCGCTCTTACCGCACCCTTTCACCCTTACCAAGCTATCGAAAAATATTGCTACTTAAAGAAAGTCTGGCGGTCTTCTCTCTGCTGCACTAGCCGTCAGCTCGCGCTGCCCAGATGTTATCTGGCGTCCTACCCTATGGAGCCCGGACTTTCCTCCGCTCTAGCCATTATGACTAAAGCCGCGATTGCTCGGTCAACTCACGTGGCGGAGTTTAGCATAAGTACTAATAACTGCTATTGGTAAAAATGAGGATATTTTGGAGATAGTTGAAGGAAAAAACTTAATCAGTTTTTTCCTTAGGGAGATAAAAGTACACCCCCCTAGTTTTACATGATGTTTACTCTTCAATAAAACATCATGTAAAACTAGGGGGGTGTACTTTGGCTCATGTTTTATTTGATTTGCGTTGAAATCCTAACAGCAAGCCACAAGTGTCAAAATTAACATTTGCTGGGCAAGCTTTCATATCATTCATGAATCGACCTAACGCACTACGAAGCCCAGCATCAAAAGCGCCGTTAATAGCACCCGAATAATAACCGAGTGCTTTAAGCTTTTTTTTCATCGCCAGTGCATCTGGCTGTGCAAAAGAACTGGTAGACAGTAGCAAGGCAATAGTAAGTAGTAGGACTTTTTTCATAATTAATTTTTTCATTATATAAAGCGCTTAGAAACAAATATCCAATTAAGGAGAGACTGATCAAGTAGCACATCTAATTCATCGGCAGATCATACCAGCCAGAAATATCAAAGCACACCCCCCTAGTTTTACATGATGTTTTACTCTTTATAAAACATCATGTAAAACTAGGGGGGTGTGCTTTTTAATCCTTCAACGCCATCGCCAGCTTATAAAGCTCATTTTTCTTACGACCTGTAATCTTAGCGGCTAAGCTTGCCGCTTGCTTTACAGGTAGCTCCTCTACTAATATTTTTAGCAAATCTTCTATTGATGCACTGACTGCATCACTTTCAACTTCTTCAATATATCCTGCCAACATGAGGACAAATTCGCCCTTTCGGTGCATTGGGTT
The DNA here is from genome assembly GCA_964403815.1 of uncultured Cocleimonas sp. Classification (GTDB taxonomy): domain Bacteria; phylum Pseudomonadota; class Gammaproteobacteria; order Thiotrichales; family Thiotrichaceae; genus Cocleimonas. The sequence goes on along the minus strand of CAYOHT010000001.1, from coordinate 23,599 downwards.
TTCATTTATCCATTGCTGCAAGCCTACAAGTTCGCCTCGATAAACTTGTTCGTACATTTTGGTTAGTTCTCGCGCTAAAACCACTTTTCGCTCACCACCAAACACTTCACACATTGCTTCAATCGTTACCGCAATTCTATGGCTGGATTCATAATACACTTGCGTGCGTGGCTCTTTGAGGTTGGCTTGCAGTGCCTTATTACGCCCTACATTTTTTGCGGGCAAGAAGCCTTCAAACGTAAAACGATCGGTTGGCAAGCCTGCGACAGACAGCGCTGTAATGATTGCGCTAGCACCTGGAATGGGGATTATCTTATAGCCTTGTTCGCCCAGCTCACTAACCAAGTGATAACCCGGGTCGCTAATTAATGGAGTGCCTGCATCACTCACTAAGGCAATATTCTCTCCTGCATCCAGCCAGTTTTTGATGGCGCTCACTTTATGACGCTCGTTATGGTCATGTAGCGCTTGCAACTCACCTTGTAGACCAAAGTGCGTCAGCAGTTTGCGTGTATTGCGGGTATCTTCGGCGCAGATCTTATCTGCTATTTTGAGTGTTTCTAGCGCGCGCTGGGTTATATCGCCAAGATTACCAATAGGTGTGGCGACGATATAAAGAACTCCTTTATGCGTGTCATTTGTATCTGTGTTTTTTTCTATCATTAGTGGTATATTCAAGTTGATTAGTTATTAAGCAAAAATAAACAAGGGGATAATAACGATGATTCGCGCAATTAAAGGTCAAATTTCTTGGCTATTTTTAATCTCATTTTCTTTGCTCGTGCTTAATGCATGTGCATCTCTGCCTAATATTGGCAACATTGTACCGCAAATTGCATTGCCTACTTTAGATAATCACGCCTTACCTCAAGGCAAGGATATTGAATTAGCCAATGCTCTACTAGCAGCAGGAAAAAAACGTGAGGCTGCTGCAGCTTATTTTGATGCGGCACGTAATTATCGCTCACCAGAACGCGAACGCTTAACGCTACAAGCAGCAGAATTAGCGGCAATCATTAAAGATGAGAACCTCGCTCAGCGTTATTTATCGCCCTTGCGTTATGCAGGGTTGAACCCTGAAAACCAAGCGCGTTTTCGTTTTACACAGGCGCAACTTGCACTAAATGACAATAACTTCCGCGAAACACTACGCATATTGCCGCAACGTGTGAATAACTTACCAACTGGGCTAGCACAAAAGATACTCAACGCCAGAATGCGCGCAGCTCAATCCAGCCGTGACAGAATTTCACTGGTCCAAGAGCTGGTTTTACAAGAACCAACTCTTAAAAGCGATCATGCAACAAAGCTCAATCATGACCGTATTTGGAACCATATTCAGCAAATTCCTCGAGGAAAATTAAACGAGAGCCGAAAGCATATAAATCACCCCGTATTAAGAAACTGGTTAGATTTGGGCTACTTTGCGCGTATAGCCAAAAATGGTAGCGGGCAATTAAGTGACAAAGCGCGCGGCAGTATTCTTGGCTGGAAGCAGCGCAACCCTCGCCACCCAGGCAATGCTAAAATCTCTTCACTGTTGAAACCATCACCTGTGGCAACCACAAAACCTTATCAAGCCAGTGGAGACAAGCCTAGCCAGAAATCTACAACATCAACAAGTCATTCGGGTACGCAAATCGCAGTTATCCTGCCTCTTTCTGGCAGATTATCCAGCGTGGGAAATACCATTTTACAAGGCATTAAAGAAGCGCATAAACAGTCACCCAACAATACTCACCTGAAAATTTACAACGCTGAGAGTAGCCCAATTAACAATTTATACAAAACAGCCGTCAGCGAAGGCGCTGATCTTGTGATTGGCCCATTCAACAAAAACAGAATATACAGCTTAGCTAAAACCAACTTGGATAAGCCAGTGCTAGGCTTGAATTATATACAAGATTCAAATACGTCAAACTCCAAACTTAAACAGTTTGGACTATTACCCGAAGATGAGGCTGTGCAAATGGCGCAGTTTGCCTTAAACCAAGGGCAAAAACGCATAGCGTTATTAACCCCAAGCTCCACGTGGGGACAGCGTTTACGCGACGCCATGCGCACAGCCGTTATCGAGCGTGGTGGTAAAGTGGTGATTATGAAAAGCTACATTGATGGCGCAAATAGCTATACTGCCGACGCGAAAAACCTTGCCTTCCGTAGCGATGAGCTTGATGCAATTTTGATGATTGCATCACCCAGCCAAGCACAGCGTTTATATCCCGCTTTGCGACAAGAGATCAAAAGGCTACCTGTTTATGCTAGCTCTCATGTGTTTAGCGGCGTTGCCAATGCGACGACAGATTCCAACCTTGAGGGGTTAATTTTCACCGAAACACCTTGGGTTTTGGATAGGATTAAAAGTAATACGGGAAGCAACGTGCAAAGTAGCTCACCACGTTTATTCGCATTGGGCATGGATGCTTACTTGATTACAAAAAGCCTGAATAACTTGCAAAGCTTTAGTAGCGCAATTAATGGCAAAACAGGGCGGATTCGCCTAAGCAAAGATGGCACTATGCACCGTACCCTACGCTGGGCGCAATTTAGAAATGGCGTACCTGTTGCTATTCGCTAAGCACTTAACATAAAAACCAAACAATGGCAGAAAAACAACTGAGCCTGTTTAGCAACTTAGCAAGCAGCTTATCTAAAAAACTCACTAGTCGTAAAAAAGCGGGCAATGAAGCCGAGCAACAAGCCTGCAAACATTTACAAGCACAAGGTTTAAAGCTACTGGAAAAGAACTTTTCTACCAAAGCGGGGGAAGTTGATTTGATTATGCGCGACAACGAAACGCTAGTTTTTGTGGAAGTTCGTTATCGAAAAAATACGGACTTTGGTGGCGCTGCGGCGAGTGTAACCGCTAAAAAACAACAAAGAATCATCAAAGCCGCGCTCGCTTATCAACAAAAACACATGCCCCAGTCGTCTATGCGTTTTGACGTGGTGGCTATAGAAGGCGATAATGGAGACCTTGATTGGATAACCAGCGCATTTGATGGTTTTTAAAAGATTATTTTTGCCACGGAACCCACGGAAAAACACGGAAGGAAAACAACAAAATCAAGGAAGTTTAAGAAACTGTAGGATACGGCATATCTTTTCAGGTAAACACTTAAATTTCTCAACCCTTTTTTCCGAGTTCTTCCGTAGATTCCGTGGCAAAAAAATAGCACTTAATAAATAGCATATTATGAAAAATACACGAATAGGCTTCTTTAGAGAAGCCGCTCCTTACATCCACCTTCATCGTGGAAAAACGTTTGTTATCGCCTTTGAGGGCGAGGTTATTGAGAGCGCGGCATTTTCACAGCTAATACATGATATTGCTATTTTATCAGCGCTTGGCGCGCGCATTGTACTGGTGCATGGCGCACGCTCTCAGGTTGATAAACATTTACAGTCGCTTAATCATGAGATTGAAGTAGTCGATGATTTGCGCGTTACTGATGATATTACCTTGCAAGTTGCCAAGGAAACCATTGGCGCATTGCGGGTAGAAATTGAAAACCAACTCACTCACGCGCTCAGCACACCTCCTGTAATTAATGAAAGTTTAGGCGTGCTTTCGGGCAATTTTATTACCGCGCAACCAATGGGCGTGCATAACGGTACGGATTACCAACACACAGGCACAGTGCGGAAGATTAATGCCAAATTGATAAAGCAGTTGATTGATGCGGGCAGTATTGTTCTGCTGTCATCGCTCGGTTTTTCACCTTCTGGCGAAGCCTTTAATTTACGTTATGAAGATGTTGCCAGCTCTGCGGCGAAAGAGCTACAAGCGGATAAACTTATCTTTATTCATAACGATGCTGCAACGCCAACCAGCGATGTAGAATTGAGCGAGCTTAACCAGTTTATTGAAGATCATCCTTCTCAAGAACGCCTACTAAACCATATAAAAATAGCCTTACTAAATGGCGTACAGCGCGTGCATCTGCTCAGCACTAAAACACCTGATGGACTATTTTTAGAGCTATACACACGCGATGGAATCGGCACGATGTTTAATGCCAGCTTGTATGAAGAAGTTCGCCAAGCCAAGGTTGCCGATGTTAGTGGCATTATTAATCTAATCGAACCACTGGAAGAAGAAGGCGCTTTGATCAAACGCTCACGCGAACAACTAGAACTTGAAATTAATCAATTCAGCGTGATTGAACGCGACGGTAAAATCATCGGTTGTGCGGCACTTTACCCTATCGCCGATACCAACACTGGCGAGCTTGCCTGCCTTGCTATTCACCCCGAATATAAAGGTGGAGGACGTGGCGATAAGTTACTCAAGCGTATCGTGCAAGTTTCAAAAGAACAAAACGTATCCCAGCTTCTAGTTCTCACTACTCTATCGGTAGATTGGTTTAAGGAAAGAGGATTTGATCTGGGTACGGTCAGTGACTTGCCTGAGCAAAAGAAAGCTTTGTATAATTTTCAGCGTAATTCAAAGATATTATTAAGAACGCTTTGAATAGAGATTGATTATGTGAAGCACACCCCCCTACTTTTACATGATGTTTTGACTAGCTAAAACATCATGTAAAAGTAGGGGGGTGTGCTTGCTATTATTAATCTAAAATACACTCCCTTCAACATCAAATAAACGCGCATATTCTTTGGTCGCATAGCGGTCTGTCATGCCTGCAACATAATCTGCAATAATCCGTGCTTGCCCTGCCTCACCGCTTTCCAGCAATGCTTCTCTTGCTAGTTGTAAATGTTCTGGCGGGAGCAAACGCAAGTCTTCCATAAATACATTAAACAAGGCTTCGATGACTTGATGCGCCTTGCGCGTCATGCGATACACCTTGTGATGAAAATAGAGATTTTCGCGTAAGAACTTTTTCAGCTCTTGGTTACGCGTTATCATTTCTTTACTAAAACTAATGAGTTGCTTATCGTGGTTTCTCACATCTGCAATGCTTTGTGGATTGGCTTCTAATATATTCGCTTTGCTGGTTTCAACAAGATCAACAACCTGCTCACCGATCATTCTGCGTATGGTTTCGTGCACACAACGGTTGCCTTTTAGCTCGGGGTATTTCCACATGACTTTATCGTATTGAGCACTGAATAAGTCTACTTGACGCATCTGTTCGATAGTAATTAATCCCGAACGCAAGCCATCATCAATATCGTGATTATTGTACGCCACTTGATCCGCGATATTGGTGAGCTGTGCTTCTAGCGAGGACTGCTTCTTATTAAGAAAACGCTCACCAACATCACCCAAATCTTTTGCATTTTTCAATGAGCAATGTTTAAGAATACCTTCACGAGTTTCAAACGTAAGATTTAAACCGTCAAATTCTGCGTAGTTTTTCTCTAACTTATCAATGATACGCAAAGACTGTAAATTGTGCTCAAAACCACCGTGCTTTTTCATACATGCGTTGAGCGCATCTTGCCCTGCGTGTCCAAACGGCGTGTGACCAATATCATGCGCTAAGGCAATTGCCTCTGTTAAGTCTTCATCTAATGATAATGTGCGCGCGATAGCGCGTGCAATTTGGGCGACCTCCAAAGAATGTGTGAGGCGTGTACGATAAAGATCACCTTCATGATTAACAAAAACCTGCGTTTTATACTCAAGACGACGGAAACCTGTCGAGTGAATTATACGATCACGATCTCGCTGAAATTCTGTACGGTAAGTTGGCGATGGTTCAGAGAACTGTCGACCAATACTATTTTCTGGGCTGGCTGCATAAGGCGCGCGCATCATGAGGCGTGCTTACCTAACACTTTTAATAGCAAGTCAGGATCAAAATCACTACTGATAATACTTTCACCCAGAGATTTCATTAGCACCAAATGCAATACGCCATCCTGTACTTTTTTATCAATCGACATTAATTCACTAAAGCGTGCTGCAGATATTTCTCTAGGTGGCTCAACAGGCAAGTTAGCTTTTTTTAGCAATGCACACATGCTATTCACATCTGCCTGATCAATCCAACCGTGTTCTTTAGATAGTTCTGCTGCCATAACCATACCCGCAGAAATGGCTTCACCGTGGAGCCAGTTGCCGTAACCCATGCCTGTTTCAATAGCATGACCAAAAGTGTGCCCTAAATTTAACAGCGCACGTTGACCTTTTTCTTTTTCATCTGCTGCGACAATATCAGCTTTATGCTGACAAGAGCGATGAATAGCGTAAGCCAGCGCTTCAGGATCACGCTTTAATAGCTTATCCATATTTTCATCAAGCCAAACAATAAAATCCAAGTCATTGATGTAGCCGTATTTTATAACTTCTGCAATGCCCGCGCTAAGTTGTCGGTCATCTAAAGTATTGAGTGTTTCGGTGTCAATGATTACACATTGTGGTTGGTGGAATGCACCGACCATATTTTTACCTAAAGGATGATTTACGCCCGTCTTGCCACCCACTGATGAATCAACCATCGAAAGCAAAGTCGTTGGGATTTGTATGAAGTTAATACCACGTTGATAAGTTGCAGAGGCATAACCAGCCACATCACCCACAACACCACCGCCTAATGCTAGCAAGGTGGTTTTTCGATCACAACGTGCTTCGAGCATTTCGGTATAAATCTGCCCTAATGTTTCAAAGGTTTTGTACTTTTCACCGTCTGGTAAAAGTATGTCGGTGTTGGAAAAGTTAGGGGTAAGCTGATGCACTTTATCTAAATACAAAGGCCCAACGGTTGTATTTGAAACAGTTACCGTGGTTTTTCCTTTGATATAAGGCTGCATTAGTTCTGGATTATTCAACAACCCTACTCCAATATAAATTGGGTAGCTTCTGGAGCCTAGATCAACGTGGAGTGTTTTCATTTATTTGCTTTCTTCCTGCTTTAGCGCTTCTTCAACACACCTAACTAAAACGGCTACCTTTTGTTTTCCTGTCATGACAACCGTATCGGAAACTTCTAAATAATAAGGTTCTCTATCATCCAGTAATTTTTTGAGTGTACTTAGAGGGTTGTCGGTTTGCATTAAAGGGCGTTTTTTATCATGGCGAATACGAGAATATAATAACTCTGCTGATGTGCGAAGGTAAACGACTTGCCCACGCTTACTCATGTTCTTTCTGTTTACTTCACGTAGAACACTGCCACCGCCAGTCGCCAGAACAATATTATTTTGCTCACACAGCTCTGCTATTACTTGCTCTTCCCTATCACGAAAACCTTGCTCACCCTCTATCTCAAAGATAGTCGCTATATCCACGCCTGTACGTTCTTCAATAACACGGTCTGAATCATAAAAGTCCTTGCCCAATGATTTTGCAAGATTTCTACCGATCGTTGACTTTCCCGCCCCCATCAGACCAACCAAAATGATGTTTTTATTCATGGGGAGAGTTATGCCAGTTGCTTCCAAACTAATCAAGAACTAATCAAGAACTTAACTTTATTTCAGGCATAAAAAAGACCGGAAAATCCGGCCTTCTTAAAATCTAAATAACGATTACTGCTTTAAGATTTTTGGTGTAACAAAGATCAGTAGCTCACGCTTGTTGCTCTTCGTACCTGTTGTCTTAAACAAGTTTCCTAGTACTGGTATATCACCAAGACCTGGAACCTTCTTCACATCGTTACTCTTAGTTTCTTCATGAATACCACCAAGAACAACAGTCTGACCATTATCAACTAGCACCTGTGTCTCAACATGGCGAGTATCAATGATAGGCACATTACCTGATGAAGTTTGGTAGAAGCTATTAACCTCATCCTGTCTAACATCCAAGTCCATGATGACATGTTCATCAGGCGTGATTTGAGGCGTGACTTCAAGCTTTAAAACTGCTTTCTTGAATGCTATTGTTGTTCCACCACTCGCACTTTCTGTCTCGTAAGGTACATCTACACCTTTCTCGATACTTGCCTTCTTTTTATCAACCGTAACAACACGTGGCGTTGAAATAACCTCACCTTTATTCTCCGCTTGAAGCGCTGAAAGCTCAAGGTCTAGTAAGTAATCTTTACTTAGGATTGAGAAGGCTAGTTTTCCTGCTGCACCTGCAATCGGTAAGTTAACATTCAAACGATCTGCTATTGAAGGAATCTCACCGCTGTTTCCACCAGACAAATCATTAACCATTGAGTTTGTACCACCGATGCCGCCTGATGTAGCAAAGTTCTTGCTAAACTTAGTTGCGCCAAATCGTGCGCCAAGCTCTTTACCAAATTCATCTGTCGCAAATACTATGCGTGATTCAATGGATACTTGTCTTACGGATACATCAAGGTTCTTAACCATATTGCGTATATCAGCAACACGTGAAGCGGTGTCTTGTACTAATAAAGTGTTCGTACGCTCATCTACAGAGACTGAACCACGCTTTGATAGTAACGATGCTTCTTCGCCTTTACCTTCTGCTGATTTAACCAGTTTTAGCATATCACCTGCTTTTGCATAGTTAACAGAGATGTACTCTGTTATTAATGGCTCTAGTGACTGTTTACGTTTTAATGCTTGTAGCTCACGCTGCTCTTTTGCATCAAGTTCTACCGCAGGAGCAACCCAGATTACATTACCATTACTACGCATTGCTAAGCCTTTTGACTCTAGCACGATGTCTAGGGCTTGATCCCAAGGTACATCTTTTAAACGTAGAGTGATGTTACCTTTAACACTATCACTTACAACGATATTTTTGTCTGTGAAGTCTGCAAGTAGCTGTAGTACTGAGCGTACTTCAATATCTTGGAAGTTTAATGACAGCTTCTTGCCTCTGTATGTTTTCTTCTTTGGCTTTAAAGGATTCTGTGTAACTTTACGCTTTACTTTATTTAAGTTAACAATAAAGTCTTTACCATTTCTTGATGTTTTGAGGTCAAATGCCGCATTTGCGAGTATTCTAATTTGTACATCAGAACCACTTCGAGCAACATCGATATAAGAAGCTGGTGTTGCAAAATCTAATACATCTATACGCTTTTTAGGTTGGCGCGCCTTAACATTCTTTAATGTCAATACAACAACGTTACCTACTTTACGCGCATCTACTACAGTAGATGGATGTGGCAATTTAATAACCGCACGTCCACCACCATTTTGAGTTCTATGGAAGTCAACAGGCCCTATAACACCTGAGGCACCTCTATGGGCAGCAGGTCTGTGGGTAACACGCTTACCACCTGGGCGAGCAACATAATTACTAGCAACCGCTTGATGCTTTACACTTTTCTGTTTAACAACAGGGCCTGGCGCAAGGTTTGGATCTCTAAGTTCTGGGACTTTAGCCATGCGCTTTTTATTAGCAATCTGCATCTTACGTACTTTAGCTTGTTGCTGTTGTTTTGCATGTTGGCGTAGTGCCATTGCTTCTTGACGAGCTCTATTTTGAACAGCAGGCTTAGTTGCCACACGTTGTTGAGCTTTTGAGTCATCAAACGTTAAGATAACATTGTTACCTTGAATACTTGTTGTGTACTTTGTTAGTTTATTCAAAGAAACCATTACACGAAGTTTTTTCGATGCACCTGCAACCTTGATACCCTTAACAGACTTATCATTAAACTTTTTACTGCGTACTTTCATTCCAGTAACAGTATCAGGAAAGTCCAAGACAATACCTGCTGGCTGCTGCATAGTGAAACTCTTTGGCATGCTCACTTTGCTGTCAAAATGCAGTCGTAAAGTCGTTTTGCCTGAAGCTTGCATTTCAGTGTCTACATTTTGTAATCTAGCTGTCGCATAACTGCTACCTGTTGCAAGCAGTAGTGCTGGTAAACTCAAAACTAGCATTGTGCGTGTAATAATTTTCATTTTAATAACCCACTCTTTTTATATTTATTATTTTCTGTAATTTTTAATTAGTTTATGATTGATCCAAAACGATAGATATTTCTCTTTTCTTATATCCACCTAAACCATTTGAAACCGTTTCCTTCATCTCCATCTTGCCATCATTAATAGAGATAATTTCACCATAGTTTTGACCCATATAGTTCCCTGGCTTTACTGTTTGCACAGCACCGTCAGGAATCTTTATTAGCGCCCAAAGAACCTTGTCTTTTTCTACTGTACCAACCATCTTTAAACTATCTAATGGAAAGCCTTCTAAAAATTCTGGAACTCTTGTGGTATCAATATCTACACCACCTATAACAACCTCTTTAGGTCCCATATTAGATGACAACATTGAAATATCAAAAGGATCTTTTTCATGTGCTGGGTATGCGTAACGCAAGTAAGGCTTCACTTCTGGTATCGGAGCAATTGGCGCTGCTGGCTTTTCTCTTTGTGAAATAAAATATTCATCTAAATCCGCAGTGCTTGTATTACAACCTGATAACATCATCACCGCACCAAATAAACCTATGTAAACAGGTGCTTTTAATTTCTTATGAGTAATCATCCTTCAGTGCCCTCTTCTTCACCTTCCTCATCTTCATTTAAATATCTAAATGTCTTGATTGTCGCATGAAGAGACAAACGTGATGATGGTGCTTTATTATTATTTGAACCTTTACCTTTTTCTTCTTTTTCAGGTACTAATTGAATATCATTAATTGTTACGATTCTCGGCAATGCTGATATATCACTTACAAAACCTGCTAACTCGTTATAAGTACCTTTTGCTTTTAGCTCAATTGGCTTTTCTGCAAAAAACTCTTTATGAACTTCTGGCTTTGGTTTAAACAGTTCAATTTCTAAACCATTAGTTAATCCTTTTTCAGAAATATCAAGAATCAAACCAGGAATTTCAGTATCACTAGGCAGCTGATCTTTTAGAGCGCCGAATGAAGCCTGCATTTCTGCTAGTTGCGTTCTATAAGCAGGTAGTTGATTTGCTCGAGCTTGTTTCTTTTCATAAACAACACGTTTCTCTAGCTCAATTCTTTCCACAGATTTTTGTGTTGCTCGCTGGTCAACAATCACCAACTTGTAGCCTGCAAATAATGTTAATCCAAATACAACTGCTATTGCACCCACTTTAATAGGCAACGAAACATTTGCTGGATCGTTAAATAGAGAATTAACTTCTTGTTGTATATCAATTGCCATTGTCATTCTCCTCGTCATCATTTCCTGACGTTAGTAACTGTGTAACATTTAGACTAAAGTAACGTAAATTGTTATTTCCATCTTTGTTTTTTGTATCAATCTGAATGGTATTCAAGTCAGATGATTTCAACCAAGGTGACGAGTTAAGTCTATTCATGTAACTTGATACTCGAGCACTTGATTCCGCTTTACCTATTAACTTAATTTTGTTTTTATCTTGCTTTAGCTCAGTAAGATACAAACCTTTAGGTAATGCATTCACCATCTCATCAAATAAATGCACAATACCTGGTCTTGTTGATTGAAGTCTTTCGATAACTGCAATTCGATCAAGTAATGCCTTTCTATTTGCATCTAGTGTCTTAATTTCTTCAAGCGCCTTATCTAACTGTTTTATTTCAGTTGCTAGATATGCGTTTCTTTCTTCTTGATAAGAAATACGACCTTCCATATAGATATAACCTACGCCTACTAAAACTGCTCCTACTGCAACAGCCCCAACAACAGACATAACGAAATTTTGTTGGCTTTTTTTACGAGCCTCTTCGCGCCATGGTAATAAATTAATTCCTGACATTATGAAAACCCTCTTAAAGCTAGACCCGCTGGAACAAGCATTGCAGGAATATCACTGGTGAATCGCGCTGGATTAACCTTTGAATGTAATACCACATTACTAAATGGGTTTGCTAATGCCGTTGGAATTCCGATAGCTTCTTGAATTTGCTCATCAATTCCTGGAATACTTGCGCAACCACCCGATAATAATACTTTGTCAACCTTATCTTTTTGAGTCGATGCATAATAAAACTGTAAGAAGCGTTGCACCTGTCTAACCATATTTTCTCTGAAAGGATCTAGAACTTCTGGAACATAACCTTCTGGAAGATTTCCGTTTTTCTTGGCTAGTCCAGCTTCTGGATATGAAAGACCGTATCGCTGAGATATTTCTTGCGTAAGTTGCTTCCCACCAAAAACCTGCTCTCTTGAGAAGACGACTTTAGCATTTTCAAAAACGTTGATACCCGTCATGGATGCACCAAAATCTACAGCAGCAATAACATCATGCTTTTCCATATCATCAATCATGGTATGAAACAATAGTTCAACAGCGTGTGATTCTAGGTCAACAATCTCAACATCAAGGCCTGCCATTTCGGCAGCAGCTAATCGAACTTCAACATTCTCTGTACGTGTGCCGGCAATTAAAACATCAATCATTTCTGAAGATGTTTCAGAGGGGCCTAACACTTCGTAATCGAAGTTAACTTCATCCATTGGATAAGGAATGTACTGTTCAGCTTCAAGTGAAATTTGGGCCTCGAGTTCAGTTGCGGGTATTGATGCAGGAATCGTTATGATCTTATTGATTGCCATCGAAGATGGGATGCCCAATGCACAACGTCTACTTTTAGTGCGGCTATTTTTAACGACTTGCTTGATTGCTTCGCCAACTTTTTCAGCTTCGTTGATGTCTCGCTCGCTGGTAACACCTTCTGGAAGTGATGCTACGGCATAACTATCAACACGATAATCATTGCCTTTACGAGAAAGCTCGATCAATTTAACAGCAGAAGAACTGATGTCGATGCCGAGTAGGCCGCCTTTATTATTTGATAAGGAAAACACAGATAAAGTCCTATTTTTTATTGTTATTATTAGTAAACTTCAGAAAACAAACTGAAATCTCTTTAGTTCTATGAGTAATACTAGCGCCCTTATCGCAAATAGTCTACCCTCTTTCGCCTCTATGGCACATACTTTGGACGGACGGTATTATTAAGGCTATTTACATGGGTTATTTTGCATATTGATAAATTAATTAATAAAAACCTTATTTTCCATGATCAAGTTAAACCAATATATCGTACAATCACCCCCTATGACTACTATCCACTATTTCCTTCGTTATTTGATAGCCCCACTTACCACTCTGGCAGTACTGGGGTTAGTTGCACTTAGCGCTATGTACTTTTATTATGCTTCTCAGGTTCCTTCTGTTAGCGAACTAAAAAATACACAGTTGCAGCTTCCCTTACAGGTTTATAGCAATAACAACAAACTAATTGCTGAGTTTGGACAATTTCGCCGCCGACCTGTTAAGTATGAAAACATCCCCGAAGATTTACGTAATGCTTTTATATCAATTGAGGATGCGCGATTTTATCAACATAACGGCGTTGATTATCGTGGCATTGCCAGAGCCATTTTCGTTGCCCTTAAAAAAAGACGTGTTGAACAAGGAGCAAGTACAATAACGATGCAGGTTGCCCGTAATTTCTTTTTAAGCAACAAAAAAACCATTGACAGAAAATTACGTGAAGCACTGCTTGCACTAAAAATAGAAGAAGAACTCAGCAAAGATGAAATATTAGAATTGTACTTAAATAAAATATTCTTAGGAAAACGTGCTTACGGCATTGGTTCTGCTGCAGAAATTTATTATGGTAAGAAAGTAGAAGAACTGACTCTGGCACAAAGTGCAATGATTGCTGGTTTGCCAAAAGCACCATCCCGATATAACCCAATCAAAAATCCAAAACGCGCTAAAATTCGCAGAGACTATATTTTAAAACGCATGCACGACCTAAAGTATATTCCTTTAGAAAAATACCAAAATGCTTTAAGGGAAGAGCTAAGTGCAACCATACACTATGTTGAAAGCCAAACCTACGCACCTTATATGGCAGAAATGGCACGAACTGATGCTATAAAACGTTTTGGCGAGGGTAATATTTATAAGCTTGGTTTGAAAATATATACGACTCTTGATAGCAAAGCACAAGACAATGCTATTACCACTTTAAGAAAACATCTAATCAAATACACCCTACGTCATGGCTATCGGGGAGCCGAAGATCAAATAGACTTAGCTAAGTTCAAGTCTATTTCAGACCAACAATCAAAGCTTAAAAGCTACAAAGTTTTTGCCGAACTCTACCCTGCATTAGTAACTGCATCTAATAAAAAAGAAGCAAGCTTACAAGTCTACAAACAAAATAAACCTATTACGCTATCGCTTAAAGAAATGAAATGGGCCAGACCTTATGTAAATGAAAATCGCCGAGGAAAAAAACCAAAGCGAGTGGATGGTGTCGTTAAAGCAGGAGACATCGTACGAGTAAAGAAAGACGACAAAGGCATCTGGAAACTATCACAGTTACCAAAAGTAACAGGTGCGCTAGTCTCCATGAACCCTAAAAATGGCGCTATAGAAGCCATTGCTGGAGGTTTTGACTTTACCTATAGTAAGTTTAATCGCGCCCTACAAGCTAAACGCCAGCCTGGATCTAGTTTTAAACCTTTTATATATGCGGCCGCATTAGCAAAAGGCTATTCACCCGCAACAACCGTTGATGATAAACCCATAGAACTCAGGAATAGCTCATGGAAACCCCAAAACTACGGACATAACTTTAGTGGTCCTACTCGCTTACGAACGGCATTGCAAAAATCCAAAAATCTTGTTTCTATTCGATTATTACAAGAAATTGGTTTAGGTCATGCGCTCGAATATGCAAAGCGTTTCGGCTTCACTAAAAGAGCACTCCCTGCCGACCTAACCCTAGCACTGGGCACCGGCTCTGCCACACCACTTGAAATGGCAACTGCTTACTCAAGTTTTGCCAATGGTGGTTATAAAATTGAAGGTCACTTCATTCGAAAAATTGTCGATAAAAAAGGCAATGTCATTTTCAATGCAGACCCTATAACGGTTCCTACTTTAAAAAACAAAACAAACCATCCTGCAAAACGCATTATGAAGCCTTATGTACATTATCAAATCACCAGTATGTTACAAAGTGTTGCGCAAGCAGGAACAGGTGCAAGATCAAACCGCTTAGGCAGAAGAGACTTGGGTGGAAAAACAGGCACGACTGATGATCAAAAAGATGCTTGGTTCTGCGGCTTCTCTCCGACTAAAGTAACAACGGTATGGGTGGGGTTTGATAAGATAGCGCCGCTAGGGAAAAGAGAAACGGCTGCAGATGCTGCCTTGCCTATCTGGATAGATTTTATGAAGGGTGCATTAAAAGGAGTAAAGCAAGGTCGATGGAAAGCACCCAGAGGCTTAATTAATGTCACACTTGATGCTGAAACGGGCATGCCTCCTGATCAATATACCCTTGAGACAGTAAAAGAACTATTAATTCCTAGCCAAATACCCACCGAAGCAGAGATACAAGAGTATATGGTTTCTCATCAGGAAGATTTTATAGAGCGCCAACAAGGGGTTATTCTTGATAATGCCGACCCTGCAACACAACAGCGCTACGAACAAAAGTTTCGTCGTGAGCAAGCACAACGCGAAGCTAATCATAGAAGACGCGTGTTAGCGACTCAAAGAGAGAATGATAGACGACGAAACCAAGGGCTTCCTATATTGCCGATGCCTACCTTAGCGCAGCCTGCAGGAAGAGCACCTGCGCCTAATTATGAAAATAGAACCCAAGCACCTGCGACAAGAGTTATCAGAACAATAAAACAAGAACGTGCTGAGATACCTGAACAACTATTCTAAATTAAACTGATGCACACCCCCCCACTTTTACATGATGTAAAAGTGGGGGGGTGTGCATCAGCATTAGAACTTAAACAGCACCATATTCATGTACTGCATCAACAAGAACAGTAACATTATCAGGGTCAATATGCTGGTGGATACCGTGCCCTAAATTAAAGACATGCCCTGCTCCTTTACCATAACCATCAATAACTTTTTTCACTTCTCGTTTGATGACTTCGGGTGATGCATACAAAGTACTAGGATCCATATTGCCTTGTAGTGCAACCTTTTCTCCTACACGCGCTCTGGCTTCTGTTATATCTTGCGTCCAATCCAAGCCCAACGCATCACAACCTGTTTCGGCCATAATCTCAAGCCATTTTCCGCCACCTTTTGTGAATAAGGTGACAGGCACTTGTCGTCCGTCTGCTTCGCGCGTTAAACCTGCAACGATTTTCTGCATATAGTGTAAGGAAAATTCTTTATACATTTCAGGTGAAAGCACACCGCCCCATGTATCAAAAACCATAACCGCTTGTGCGCCAGCGGCAATTTGTGCGTTTAAATAAGTAATAACACTTTGCGCTGTTTTTTCTAATAAAAGGTGCATTGTTTCTGGCGCAGAAAACATCATGCCTTTTACTTTGCCAAAATCCTTGGTTGTGCCACCTTCAACCATATACGTCGCCAATGTCCACGGGCTTCCAGAAAAACCTATTAAAGGTACGCTTCCATTTAGCTCACGGCGAATCGTGCGAACCGCATTCATTACATAACGCAGCTCATCTTCAGGGTCAGGAATGGGTAGGTTTTTAACATCAGAGACGCTTTTAATGGGGTTTTTAAACTTTGGCCCTTTTCCCTCAGAAAAATACAAGCCTAAACCCATAGCATCGGGAATCGTTAAAATATCAGAGAAAAGAATCGCCGCATCAAGATCATAACGTCTTAATGGTTGCAGCGTGACTTCGCAGGCAAGGTCTGCATTTTCACACAAATCCATAAAACTACCCGCTTCTGCGCGCGTGGCTTTGTATTCTGGAAGGTATCGACCTGCTTGGCGCATAATCCAAACGGGCGTAGTATCTACAGGTTGTTTGAGTAAAGCTCTTAAAAAACGGTCATTTTTTAATTCTGATGGCTTTGTACTTGGTGATTGGTTCTCTGACATTTATAAAACTTCCTGTTGTAAAAAAGCAGGAATAATCAGAAAGGAAGAAACTGAAACTAAGGTTTAGTTTAAAGCCGCTTTGATTAAACCGCTTATTTTACCCATATCCGCTCGACCTTGAGCTTTGGGTTTAATATGAGCCATGACTTTACCCATATCTTTCATACTATCAGCGCCAGTCGCATCCATTGCTTCCTTTATAAGCGATGCGATTTCATCATCACTTAATGGCTCTGGTAGATATTCTTGAATAAAGCCTAGCTCTAATTCTTCTTGCGCGACCAAGTCATCACGACCTGCTTTGCTGAATTGGGCGATAGATTCACGACGTTGTTTGCTTTGCTTGTCGAGTATCGCTAGCACGCCAGCCTCATCGACATCTTCTCGTGTATCAACTTCTTGTTGTTTTATCGCAGCCAGAATGGTGCGAACGGTCAAAAGACGGTCTTTTTCTTTGGCGCGCATTGCCGATTTCATATCGTCTACAAGGCGTTCTTTTAATGCTGACATCTTATTTAAACCAAATACAACTTAAAAAAGCTATTTTAGTACATGCGAACGCGACGATTAATCTCACGCTTCAAGTTTTTAATGTTGCGCTTTACAGCGGCTGCTTTTTCTCTTTTACGAACTGAGGTTGGCTTTTCATAGTATTCGCGTGCGCGAACTTCTGCTACAACACCTGCTTTCTCACACGTACGTTTGAAACGACGTAATGCAATTTCAAAAGGCTCGTTATCTCTTAGCTTTACACTTGGCATATATTTTTGCTCTACTCTTATTAAAAACAAAATTTTTAAACCTTGGTATACGATCATTCGCAAACGAAGTATTAAATAAAAATTTGAACGGCACATTATACGCTTTCATTTAGCAAAAGAAAAAGCAAAAAGATCACTATTTATCACTTTATTCTGCTTATAGCGCATCTATTCACCAAATAATCTCTTAAATCATCCTTTCGACTAAAAAACACTAATGGATCAGCCTGTCATGTTGTAGAATAATTGACCAATTAACTATAAGATTTGACCGTAGCCTCATGAACAATATTATCAAACTAGCGCTTCTCTCAGTTTCACTAATTTTAGCGACTGGATGCTCAACCTACAAAATGGAAATCCAACAAGGTAATGCCATTTCTAATGTGGCGGTACAGCAATTAAAGCGCGGCATGAGTAAGGCGGAAGTTTCATCATTATTGGGCAGTCCATTAATGCAAGATAACTTCAGAAGTAATCGTTGGGATTATCTGTATTACACAGGGCACGGCGAAGCGCCTTCAAATATTCAGAACCTAACGTTACAGTTTAAAAATGAGCAGTTATTTCAGGTTAGTAAATAAACCTTAAAATAGAAAGCACACCCCCCTAGTTTTGAATGATAGCTCGTTAGTTTTTAGAACGACTGCTAGAACTTATGCAAAGCTACATGATGTTTACAAACAAACTAAAGCCATTCACCCAAATAGTATATAAACTGCCCTTCGGATGACTTTGAAGGTCCAATCACAATCGCCGCGAATTTTTTATCTTCGTTTTGCGCGGCTTCAAGCGCTTCTTCTTTGGTTTTTTTGATTTCTACACAGCTAGCGGGAAAGCGTTTACGACTTCTTCTAGGACTTCTGTTTGGCGTGTAAACTACAGCAAACTCAGGCTTAGAGACTTTGGTTTGCGGATCTGGTGGAACCATTCCACGCACTATGCTTTATCCTTTTTAGGCTTTGAATCAGCTTCTGCACCACCTTTTTTCAATTTCTTCCCTTCTGCGGCGCGGCGTTTACGCACTTCTTTTGGGTCTGCTATTAAAGGGCGATATATTTCGACACGATCACGTGCGCGTACGACTTGATCCATTTTGGTCAATTTTCCAAACAAGCCAATTTTAACTTTATCCAAATCAATTTCAGGGAATTGTTTGAGAATATCTGATGTTAAAATTACATCCTTTGCGGTAGAGCCTTCTGGCACACTGACACTTAATAAAGCCTGCTCTTCTGCAAGCCCGTAAACTACTTCGACTTGTATCGTAGCGAGTGTTTCATTATCCATACGCCACTCTCGCCTGCTTTACGAATGAGTCGACCATGGTATTTGCTACTTGATTAAACACAGGCCCTATTACAAGCCCAAGTATTTTGCTGGCAAACTCATATTCCAATTCTAAAGAAACCTTGCAAGCCCCTTCTTTCAATTCATCAAAGCGCCAAAAGCCTTCTAACTTTTTAAAAGGACCATCGACTAGCTTCAACTCAATGAGTGAGTTTTCATATTGCGTATTTTCTGTCGTAAAGGATTTATTGACGCCACCTTTTGAAATTGTCACCGAGCCCACTACCACATTATCCTCGCGAGACAAAACTTCCGAATCACCGCACCAAGGCAAAAAGTCTTGGTAAGCATCAATATCAGCAACAAGTTTATACATTTCTGAGGCGCTAAAGGGAACTAAAGCATTTTTATTAACATGAGGCATAGAGGCGCAATTATCTCTAAATAAAAAATTGTAAGTGCTTTATTCTAACAGGTTATAATCTCTCTTTTATATGACTTTTAATCAGCAGCATTTTCAATAATGACACGTTAGAGATACTTCAGATTTATGGCAAAGAAAAACAAAAAAAAGAAAGGGCATGGCGGCTTAACCATTGCCCGCAATAAAGTTGCGCGTCACGACTACTTTATTGAAGATACTTATGAAGCAGGCTTAGTCCTAGAAGGCTGGGAAGTTAAAAGCCTGCGTGACGGTCGTGCCCAATTAAAAGAAGCCTACGTCTTTGTGAAGAATGGCGAAGTGTGGATGTCTGGTGCACAAATCACGCCTCTGTTATCCGCATCCACCCATATAAACCCCATTGCCACGCGCATCCGTAAATTATTATTGCACGATTATGAAATTGTAAAACTTCGCGCGGCAGTTGAGCGTAAGGGCTATACCATCATGCCTTTAGCACTTTATTGGAAAGGCAATAAGGTAAAATTAGAAATTGGCGTGGGTAAAGGTAAGCAAGCACACGATAAACGTGCATCGTCTAAAGAGAAAGATTGGAATCGGGATAAGCAACGTATTTTGAAAGGACGGTGATAGTTTGTTTGTGAAATCACCTTCACACTGGGAACCCTTCCCTTCGACTCCGCTCAGGATAAACCAAGTCCGTTCAGGGAACCGCTACTCGACGATTACATATTTGCTAAAAAACAATTAAATACATTGCACACCCCCCCACTTTTACATGATGCATCATGTAAAAGTGGGGGGGGTGTGCTTTTTAATATATCAATGCCAAAGGTTCTTCCCAGAAGCTTCTTCAATTTCATCCAGATATTGCTGATGCGCCCCAAGCTCATCTTCATCCGCTTTTATCACAGGCAATGTTTTGTGCTCAACAGTCAAACGGTTAAAGGCAAACCCTGCTGCGCCACCCGCATCAGCGCCTTCTGCATCTCCTCCTAATAACAATGCGGTTTGCCCGCCTGTCATCGCTAGGTAAACATCGGCAAGTATCTCGGAATCTAATAGTGCACCGTGAAGCTCGCGATGTTCGTTGTTAATATCGTAGCGTTTACACAGGGCATCTAGTGAATTTCGTTGCCCAGGGTGCATTTGGCGCGCCATGACTAGGCTGTCGTTAATCTCACAAAAGCTTTCGATGGTTTGGTTAGCACCACCGAGCAATGACAATTCATGATTTAAAAAGCCAAGATCAAACGGCGCATTGTGGATAATGAGTTCCGCGCCTTTTATATAATCTAAAAAAGCCGTGGTGATTTCATTAAAATGAGGCTTGTCTGATAAGAATTCTGTTGTGATGCCGTGAACATTTAATGCGCCCTCTTCACTGTCACGGTCTGCATTAATGTATTGATGATAGTTATTGCCCGTGAGTTTACGGTCTATCATCTCGACACAACCGATTTCGATAATGCGGTTGCCGTCACGAATCTCTAAACCCGTGGTTTCTGTATCAAGAAAAACTTGTCGAAGCACTATAAATTCCCTCTCTTCTCATCCATTGCGCGATTCGCCAAATCATCTGCGCGCTCGTTACCTTCGTGGCCACTATGCCCTTTAACCCATTTCCA
>CAYOHT010000001.1:0-2753 GCA_964403815.1 uncultured Cocleimonas sp. | reverse complement strand
CATATAGAAAAACTACTTTCGACTAAAGATTAGAATAGTTTTCACGGCGTATCTTCTGAGCCGTGTTATTTAAAACGACTTTACCACCACTCAAGACGGCTGGCGCACGCCATACTTTTTTATCAGGGCGCATCGCTGCCACCTGTTTTTTAGCATGAATAACGTACATATTCCCCAATACTGGGCCTGCGTATTCACCCAAGCGCTCAAGCCAATTCAAAGCATCAAAGAGTTTTTGATTCTTTATTGCAGGGCGCATCCCCATGTAATGCACATCCACTACTTCAAAGCCCAACAATGAAAACCAATCTTTAACGTGCGTAACACTCCGCATCCTACAGGTATTTTGGCCGCGTTTAAGCCCTGCACGAATCAGTTGCCCTAACCGAGAAATGGGAGACGGATTAAAACCAATCAAAATACAATGCCCCTCTGGGACTAGCACACGATCTATTTCACGTAATACTTGGTGCGGGTCTTTGGATGACTCAAGCGTATGACTGGCAACAACCAAGTCCACATTATCTGTTGCTATGGGGAGTTGCTCGGTTGTGGCAATTACCGAAGAAGGGCGAGACTCTTTATTTTCAAATGGCGTGTTTATATTTACTTTGCGGGCTTGATCAAACAAAGTAAAGCCTGCGGTTATGCGGGAATGTTGCAATAAACTATGCTGCTCGCTGATGACACCCATCTCAATCGCATAGTAACCAAAAATTTCAGACAAAGTTTCAGCGCACCAATCATCTAGCTTATTAAGGCTAGATTGACCCGATAATGTTTGATACCAATTTGCTTGGCTTTTAACCGAGCTTTTTACATGGCTTTTAACATTGTTTGCTGAATTTTTGTTCATGTTATGATATTGTCCCCTTTCGATAGGGCTTATCGTACTATATTTTCACCGTTTTAACGCTAATATCATAATAATTAATTAGCGGATACACAAAAAAAATCAGATAATCGTTACGATTTATCATTTTCTATAATTAGAAACACAGGGTTTTGGGGATCATGGCTATTAAAAAACACACTAACGCAACAGCGTCGACGCTGATTGCTGCTCTTCTCGTATGGACTGGGTTTGGCACACCTGCTTTCGCAAATGATCAAGAATTACAAAATATTGCGAGGCAATTAGGCGTACTGCGACACGCTCCTGCAGCACCCGCAAGAAAGCAGTATCGACCTCAGCAAAGACAAGTTCAACAGGTACAAGCTGCAAGACAAGACCCCTATGCTGCAAAACGCAGACAAATTCATCTACAAAATATTGCTCGAAAAAAGGCATATCACGCAAGGCTAGCTCAGCAACAGCGCTCAAAACACCAAAATACTCGTAGCCAACCAGCACAGCAACAAAATAGACATGGGAATGTTTGGAACCGTTTATACCAAGGCTTTAAGATTAGAAACTACAATCACCAGCCTAAAGTAAAACGATTTACAGCGGAGTTTTCCAGAAACCCAAGAAGAATCCAACAACTTGCCGATCGCTCAGCGCCCTATCTTTATATGGTTGTTAACGAACTTAACCGACGCAATATGCCAACCGAGTTAGCACTATTACCTTTTGTAGAAAGTGCCTACCGCAACCAAGCTTACTCGCACGCTGGTGCTGCAGGTATGTGGCAATTTATCCCTGCGACAGGTCGTCGCTATGGGCTTCAACAAACACGTAGCTACGATGCACGCCTTGATCCTTATAAAGCAACCAAAGCAGCACTTGATTACTTACAAAAACTTAATAGACAGTTTAAAGGAGATTGGCTTTTATCTTTAGCTGCCTACAATGCGGGTGAATATCGCGTAGAACGTGAGATTAACAAAAACCGTGCTCGTGGCAGACGCACAGACTATTGGAGCTTAGATTTACCAAGAGAGACCAAGCAGTACGTGCCACGCTTGCTAGCGTTCAAGGAGATATTTCGCAACCCTCGTCGCTTCCAAGTTCAGCTACGTGGTATTCCAAATACGCACGCATTAACTGAAATTCAAGTTAATAAACCTGTCGATTTGAAAAAAGCGGCAATGGTTGCAGGGCTTCCCTCTGATACTTTATCCTCATTAAACTCTGGTTTTTTACATGGCATTACAACACCACGCTTATCAAACCGCATTATTGTTCCAAGGCGCTATGCAGGTCGTTTAAATCAAGTTATCCGGAGGCTTCCACCTGCGAGAGATGTTCAACACGTGGCGGCTAGAAAATATTATAAAACCAAGCGCTCAAAAAAGCGTTCACGTCGTAGTAAACGCGCTCGTTATGTTTATCATAAAGTGAGATCAGGTGATAACTTATACCGCATTGCACTAAAACACGGCATATCGGTTAAGAAGCTTAAACGCTTGAACAACCTGCGTAATAATAAAATCAAACCAGGAAAACGTTTGAAAATTGCTTCTGGCTCACGCTCAAGAAAACGCGTTTCATAACACTAAAGCTTATGTTTAATAAAAAACCACCTACCTAGGTGGTTTTTTTATGCCATAATTTTTTAATGAAAAACCTAAATAAAAATAAAATAAGAAAGCCGCTATTGGCTTTGCGTGCTCGGTTATCAAAATCAGAACAACAAAAAATGTCTGCCAAGATTATTGAACACATCAAACAGTCAGATGTTTTCATGCAAGCTAAAAAAATTGCCTTTTATCATGCGGTTCGTGGTGAGGCAGACCCAGCAGAGCTACTTAGTAGTTCTAACGATAGCCAGCAATTCTATCTACCATTACTCTCTGCCGATAAAAGTCAG